>JABDQB010000271.1 GCA_013042495.1 Gemmatimonadota bacterium | reverse complement strand
CGCCAGGCCGCTTGCGCTCTCTCGAGGTCCGGCAGCGAATACGGCGGGACCAGGTAACCGGCCAGGCGCTCCCCAACCAGCCGGACGATGCCGAGACCGTGGTGTTCGCCCGCCTGGCCTACCCGATTCCCGGACGACCATCCAGCCTCACCATCGGTCCGGGCGATCCGGAGCCGGGTGACACGCCGGCGAGCATCGGCTTCGTCGCGTATCACGGGGGTCTGCACGTCAATGACTTCCGGTACCTGGGCCGGCCGGAGCCCCTCGCACTCGACTGGGACGATCCCTGGTACTCACAGTTCGAGAACCGCAACCTGTGGCGTCAGTACAGATCTCCCGTGTCCGCCTATCTGTACGTCGAGCCGTTCGAGGTCCGAAAAGAGATCGTGGTGCGCCCGCGTGACCTGGCCCAGTGGGGTCTCGACCTGGGGCTCGCGGGGCGGGACGTCATCCCGATCGAGGAACAGGAGGAGATCAAGCGACAGGTAGCGGAGTTTCTGGCGGAGAGGAATCCGGTAGCGATCGATGGACGGCCCGCGGAGGGGTTGCTGGACCGCATTCAGTTCATCTACAGGAACCTTCGAACGAGCGGCGTCATTCAGCCGCCCGAGGATCTGGACGCGGTGTCCGCCACGCTGGGCGTCATCTGGGTATACCCGGTCGCCGGGCTGCCGGAGGAAGTCGAGATGAAGTGGGACATGTTCTCGGACCGTGTGGACCGAATCCCGAGCGCCGCGACCGACGAGGCAGGAAGTCTGCCGTATTTCCTGTCGGAGGGCGACGACGTACTCCGGTGGAAGAACTTCCTCACGAACCCGACCGTGCCGGGTCTGGTGCCGGTGGTCGATCCGCCCCGTCGGGCGGACCTTCTGGCGTTCGGGGCGGCGTTGCTGGCCCTTCTGTCACTCGCATGGCTGGCCCGGCGGTACGGTGCAACCCTCAGGACCGGTCCGCGCCCGCCGGCTCGCGCGATCTGGATGACCGTACTTTCGCTGGTCGTCCTGGGGCTGGCGGTACCCGCCGGCCTTCGCGGCGGGCGTCTGAGCCAGGAGGACACGGAGACGATCGTCGCAGGTCTTCTGCTCAACGTCTACAAGGCCTTCGACTACCGCGAGGAAGAGGTGATCTACGACGCGCTGGCCAGAACCGCGTCAGGTGCCCTGTTGACGGACATCTACCTGGATACGCGGCGCACGCTCGAGCTCGCGAACCAGGGAGGGGCCCGCGCGAAGGTGAAGTCGGTGGATGTGCTCGATGCGACCCATGATCCGTTGGCTGGCGACCAGGGCTTCCGCACCCGGGCCACGTGGAACGTTGCCGGCTCGGTCGGCCACTGGGGACACATACACCAGCGGGTGAACCAGTACGAAGCGGAGTTGACGGTGCGCGTGATCGATGGGGCCTGGCGGATCACGGACCTCGAGGTCCTGCAGGAGGAGCGCCTGCCGTCCCCGTCCTATCCGGGAAGCGGCACCGCCGTGCCCCCCGCGGGCGGCATGTAGCGATGATCCGGATCGAGGGACTTAGCTTCCGCTACGGCGAGGGAGATTTTCAGCTCCAAATCCCCGAGCTGTCCGTCGAAGCGGGTACGACGACAGCGTTTATCGGCCCTTCGGGATCGGGAAAGACGACCCTGCTCAACCTGATCGCCGGGATCATCAAGCCCGAGACGGGTCGAGTCGAGACGCGGGACGTCGAAGTCTCGGCTCTGCCGGATCCTGAGCGTCGGCGGTTCCGCGTCACGACGGTGGGATTGGTGTTCCAGGAGTTCGAGCTCCTCGAATACCTGTCGGTGCTCGACAACATCCTGCTTCCTTACCGGATCCACTCGGCTCTCGACCTCGACGACTCGGTCCGTGATCGCGCGCGCTCGCTGGCGGAGCGGGTGGGGATCTCCGACAAGCTGGCACGCTATCCGAGGCGGCTCTCCCAGGGCGAACGCCAGCGGGTGGCCGTGTGCCGCGCCGTGCTCACAGACCCGCCGCTGCTTCTCACGGACGAGCCGACGGGGAACCTCGACCCGGTGAACCGCGAGCGTGTGCTGGACATCCTGTTCGACTACGTGACGGAGAGCGGGACGACCCTGGTGAGCGTCACGCACGACCACGAGATCCTGGCCCGCTTCGGCAGGGTGGTGGACTTCAGGGACTTTCACGTATGGGGCGAGGGCGATGACACAGGCGGTGGGGCATGACGGACACGCTCTACCTGGCCTGGCGCTACCTGGCGTTTCACCGGGTGAAGACTGCGATCCTCGTGGCTGCGATCACCCTCATCGTCTTCCTGCCCGTCGGCCTGCGCGTGATCGTGAACCAGAGTTCGCGGCAGCTCACGGCGCGGGCCGAAGCTACCCCCCTGGTCATCGGAGCCAAGGGAAGCCCGACCGAACTGACGCTCAATACGCTCTACTTCAGCTCCGACGTTCCAGCCCGCACGACGTATGCGGTGGCGTCGGAAGTCACCGCAACCGACCTGGCCCGGGCGATTCCCATGTACGTGCGGTTCCGGGTCCAGGGTCAACCGATCGTCGGCACGACGCTCGAGTACTTCGAGTTCCGCGGCCTGGAGCTGGCGGCAGGGCGGCAGATCGCCGTGCTGGGTGAAGCCGTACTCGGATCGAGGGCCGCGGAGATGCTCGGCGTGGGGCCGGGTGACTACGTGGTATCCTCCCCCGAGAGCGTATTCGACATCGCCGGCGTGTATCCGCTTCGCATGCCGGTGGTCGGAGTCCTCGACTTTTCGGACAGCGCCGACGACGACGCCGTGTTCGTGGACGTGAAGACCGCCTGGGTGATCGAGGGCCTCGGCCACGGTCACCAGGACCTGTCGCGCCCGGAGGCCGCCGCGGGAGTCCTGCGCCGCGAGGGAAACGTGGTCGTGGGAAACGCCGCCGTGATGCAGTTCAACGAGATAACCCCGGACAACATCGACAGCTTCCACTTTCACGGCGACCTGTCCGGGTTTCCGCTCACGGCGGTGGTCGTGGTTCCGCCCGACCAGCGGTCGTCGGCCCTCCTGCAGGGACGCTATCAGACTTCAGAGACGAACCAGGTCGTGAGTCCTTCCGAGGTCATGGACAAGCTCCTGGGGACGATTCTCACGGTCGAGAAGTTCGTGATCGCCGGGGCGGTCACCGTGGGCATGGCCACCCTGGCCACCGCGTTCCTGGTGTTTGCTCTCTCGCTGCGTCTGCGCCGCCGCGAACGGGAGACGCTGTTCAAAATCGGGGGGTCGCGTACCGCGGTAGCCACGGTCATGGCGTCGGAGATCGTCGCCGTACTTGCCGTGGGCGTGTTGTCGGCCCTCGTGCTGACCTTCCTTACACAACGTTACGGAGACGTGATCATCCGGGCCCTGATCCGGTGAGTCGCGCGAGGATACGATCATGAAGACAGCGAGCACGGTGGCAGCGGCGATACTGGCGTTCGGGATCGCGGCGTGCGGTGGTCCGAGCCCGGAGGCCGAGGTCGAAGCCAATGCCGAGGCTCCGGCCGTGGAGGTGGCGGAAGAGATGGTGCTCTACACGACCAACTACCCGCTGGCCTACTTCGCGGAACGGATCGGAGGAGATCGCGTCAGGGTCGAGTTTCCGGTTCCAGCCGGCGTCGATCCGGCCTACTGGACGCCGTCCCCCGAAGAAGTATCGGCCTACCAGGGCGCGGACCTCATCCTCCTCAACGGGGCCGGTTACGAGGGCTGGGTGGCCAAGACGTCGCTTCCGGAATCGAAGCTCGTGAACACGTCTTCCGGCTTCGAGGACCTGTACGTGGTCGCCGAGGATGCGGTCGTCCACACGCATGGTCCCGAGGGCGAGCACGAGCACGAGAACGTGGCGTTCACGACATGGCTGGACCCGGAGCTGGCGATCGAGCAGGCCCGCGCCATCCGGGACGCGCTCGCCGAGCGATTGCCCGGGGCGGAGGCGGATCTGCAGGCCGGGATCGAGGCGCTGGAGGCTGATCTCATGGCGATCGACGCCCGGATCGAAGCATGGGCCACGGCGCTGGGAGGGCAGGCCGTCCTCGCGTCACATCCCGTATACCAGTACCTGGCTCGGCGGTACGAGCTGAACCTGCGGACCGTTCACTTCGAGCCCGGAGAAGTGCCGACGCCGAGCGGGTGGCGGGACCTCGCGGCCCTGATGCAGGGCCACGCGGCGGACTGGATGCTGTGGGAGGCCAACCCGCTGGACGAGACGCGCCAGCGCCTGGCCAGCGACTATGGCGTCGGGAGCGTGGTCTTCGCGCCGACCGGCAATCGTCCTGCGTCGGGAGACTACATGGACGCGATGCGCGCCAACGTCGCGGCGCTCGAGGCCCTGCCCGCGAGCTAGCCTTAGCATCGCGCTAGCGGTCCAGCCGACACGGTCTCCCGCGCCGGTCGTCAGGCCCCGGAGTGCCGCGCCCGGTGATTGTCGATCCGGTCGAACGTACCGCCGAACACGAGGTCCCGGATCGGATCCGAGGCCAGGAAATCGTGGGGAAAGCCCGGCTCGATTCGGCTCACTTCGTCGAGGCGCGTCAGGTGCTCGCCGTCCAGCGTAACGTCGAGCGCTCCGAGATTGTCCTCGAGCTGCGCCAGGTTGCGGGCTCCCACGAGCGGCACGATGACGCCGTGCTGCTGGCGCACCCAGCTCACGGCGACCTGCGACGCCGTGCAGCCGAT
>JABDQB010000499.1 GCA_013042495.1 Gemmatimonadota bacterium | reverse complement strand
GGCCGTCATCCTGGGGTCCGTGCGACCGGACAACTACACGGCCAGAGCCGCCGCCCTCGTCGTGGACGAGCTCAGGTCGCGTGACATTCACGTCGACGTGATCGACCCGGCGTCGATGACGCTGCCGTTGCCGGGGACGGGTACATCGCCCGACGTCGAGCGCATGCAGGAGATCGTTCGGGACGCGACGGCCCTCGTGATGTGCACGCCGGAATACCATGGTGGTCTCTCCAGCGTCATGAAGCTGGCGATCGAGAACATGGGATTCCCGTCCGCGATGAGCGGAAAGCCAGTGGCCCTGCTGGGCGTGGCGGCGGGCCGGATAGGGGCGATCAAGTCGCTCGAGATGCTGCGCTCGATCTGCTCCCATGTGGGATGCCTGGTCCTGCCGGCACCCGTGTCGGTCGCCAACGTGCAGAAGATGTTCGACGCGGATGGCGCCGTCCTCGACCCTGAGGTGGAGAAGAGCGTTCGAGGCCTGGCGTCCACGGTGCTCGATTACCTGAACCGGCACGTGTGCCCGCTGGTGACGCTGGAGGCCATGGCTCGAGAGGGCACCCTGGTGTGACCGCCTCGGATGAGCTTCCCGCCCGGCTACCGCGACCGGCGGACGGGCGACCGGTGGTAGTAGTGGTGGGCAGCGGGTTCGGAGGCCTCGAATTCTGCAAGAAGTTCCGTGGCGATGCGCACGTCGTGCTGATCGACCGGCAGAACCACCACCTCTTCCAGCCCCTTCTGTACCAGGTCGCCATGGCCGGGCTATCCGCTCCCGACGTCGCCGCGCCGATCCGCAGCGTGCTTTCCCGATACCGTAGAGTGAGCACGCACATGGGCGAGGTGCGCGCGGTCAATCTCCGGGCTCGCACCGTCAGCGTCGCCGGGACCGAGATCGAGTGGGATTGGCTGGTTCTCGCCGTGGGCGGCGTGACCAGCTACTTCGGGCGGGACGAGTGGAGCGCTCATGCTCCTGGCCTCAAGACGCTGGGCGATGCGCTCCGCATCCGGAGCCACATCCTCACTTCGTACGAGCGGGCGGAGAACGAACCCGACGCCGATGAGAGACGCCGGCTCATGACGATCGTGGTCGTGGGCGGCGGCCCCACCGGCGTGGAGCTGGCCGGCGCCATGTCCGAGCTCGCCCACCGGGTGTTCCGCAAGGATTTCCGCCTGATCGATCCTTCGCAGTCGCGGGTGGTCCTCGTCGAAGCTGCGGAGCGCATCCTCGGGGCCTTCACGCCCAAGCTGTCGGACAGCGCGAAGCGTCAGCTGCAGGACCTCGGAGTGGAAGTCCGGCTCGAGTCACGCGTCCTGGACGTGCGCGAGGACGGAGTCCGGATCGCCGGTCCGCTGGGAGTGGAGACGATCGAGACCCGCAACGTGCTGTGGGGCGCCGGCGTCGCCGGGCATCCCCTCCTGCGCTCGGTCGTCCCGGGAATCCAGCTCGACTCGGCCGGTAAGGCCGTCGTCTTGCCGGATCTCAGCCTCCCGGGCCACCCGCGGGCGTTCGTGATCGGAGATGCGGCCCTGGTGGAATCGGACGGCGGCCCGGTGCCGGCGCTGGCTCCGGCGGCTATCCAGATGGGACGCCACGTGGCCAGGCTCATCGAGCGAGAGCTGAGCGAGGAGACGGAGCCGAGTGCCCGCCCCCGATTCACCTACGCGGACAAGGGCACCATGGCGACGATCGGCCGGCGGAGGGCGATCGCGATGTTCGGGCCCATCCGGGCCAGCGGGTTCATCGCCTGGCTCATGTGGCTGTTCGTCCACTTGATGACGCTGGTGGGGTTCCGGAACCGGGTGGCCGTGTTCTTCGAGTGGACCTGGCAGTACGTGACGTATCAGAGGGGCGCGAGGATCATCACGAAGCCGGAGGTCGAGTCCTGACGGGGCCGTCGCCTGCCTGGGTCAGTCCTCGCTCAGCGGCACCAGCGTGATCGTTAGACTGACCGTGCCTCCCGAGAAATAAACCGGGCGCACCACGCTTTCGTATCCGGCCCGCTCGACCCGGATCGTGCCTTCCTTGTAGTGCCGCACGATGTTTCCGCTGCCCTCGGGGGTGTCGATCCCCACGTCCTTCTCGCTGAGATCGAACTCGTACTCCACCGGGGCGTTCCCGATCAGCCGGAAGTCCTCCTCGAACGCGTTGGCGGTGATCCTGCCCGGGATCCCCTTGACCTTGGCGTTGATCTCGAGCTCACCGCGCCGCTGCATGTACACCTCGGCACCGATGGGATCGGTGCGAACCGACACCTTCTGCTTCGACCCGCACCCTGCCAAAAGAGCGATGCCGAGCAAAGCGGCCGTCTTGATGGATCGTCGTAAGCTCAATTCCGCCTCCCTGGGCTGTGGCGACAGGTTCTCTACACCTGACGGCGGCCAAGGTGGCGGCAGCGGTTTCGACAACGTCTGAAACTTAGCGCGTAGTGGCGTTTACTAGATCCCCGTTGGACCGGAGGCACCCGAGGCGAGGAGAAGGGCATGAGATCTTCAGGAGCGGTAGCGCGAAGGGTAACGGGTAGGATGGACACCTGCAGACCGCCGCGCGTGCAAAGGTATGCGATCGTATTGCTGGCGCTTGCGGCGTGTGCCGTGGCCCGGCCCGGGTACGCACAGCACGAGCACGAGGATTCACAGTACGCGGGAATGGAGCACGGCGAGATTCCCTCTCTCACCTCACAAGAGCTCGAGGATCTTCGCAGCGGGGCGGGTATGGGCTTCGCCAAGGCCGCCGAGCTCAACCATTATCCGGGCCCGCTGCATGCGCTCGAGCTCGCCGATGCGATCGAGCTTACGGACGAGCAGCGGAGCGACATTCTTGAGATTCAATCCGGAATGCGCGAACGGGCGATCGAACTCGGGACGGCCATCATCGACGCGGAACGCCACCTTAACCTGCGATTCCGGCGCGGTCATCTGGATGAGGAGGACCTGGCGTCCGCCACACGCGAGATCGCGCGGCTCCATGGTGAGCTTCGGTACACCCACCTTCGGGCGCACCTGGCCACGCGAGATGTCCTCGAACAGGAACAGGTCGCGGAGTACGATCGGCTGCGGGGGTATACGAATGCGCAATAGGGGTTTGACCGCCAGCGCGAGCCCTCGCCAGGGGGAAGCTCTACAATGACCAGGACCTCTGCCCTCCGTGCAGGCGCCGCGTTCCTTCTGGTCGCTGTGTGGGCCGGATCCGGCGTCGCGACCGCGCAAACCGAGGCGGACCGGGCCGAGGCT
>JABDQB010000266.1 GCA_013042495.1 Gemmatimonadota bacterium | reverse complement strand
GACAGGTAGAGCCGGCCGTTCACCGCTGGCAGGCCGAGCGCCACGTCGATCCGAACATGCCCGGGTTCAGCCGAACTCGTTTCGAGTCCGTCCAGCGTCCGGATTCGTCCCGCGTCCCTCCAGACGGCCTGCCTCCGCGGCATGCGGTTGCCGTAGTCGTTGTCGGTGGGGGCGCGCCAGAAGTCGGGTTCGAGCGGACTCACGAGGAGCTCCCGGCCCTCGATCTCGAAGTAGGTGAGCAGACCCGTCGCTCGATCGATCCCGACGGCGAACCCGCTTCCGGCGACCGTGATCCGGTCACTCGATTCGATGATCTCGAGCGGCGGCAGGTCCGCGACGGCGGCCGGGACCGCCGGCCGGAAGGCGGGAAGCCGGAACTGCTCCCACGCTGCCAGCCAGCCGGCGGGGAGAAACGGCCTCTCCTCGCGGGTGCGGAACTCCACGTGCAGGAAATACTCCACGCCGGGCGCCGCGTCGATCGGCGGAATCGGAAGGCTCAGGTCAATCGAATCGTGCGGAGCCAGGTCCAGCAATCCCAGGTCCCCACGCGCCAGGACGCCCCGGGTGTCCGCGGTCAGTTCCCACGAACCGGCGAATTCCGCGAGGTCCGTGAAGTCGTGACGGTTCACGATCCGCACTCGTCCCTGCTCCAGGTCCACGGCACGGACGCGGATGTTCTGATATACCTTCCTTACTTCCTCGAAATGGGGATTTGGGGTGCGGTCGGGGGATACGAGACCGTTGATCAGGAAGTTGCCGTCGCTCGGAACACCCGGCGGTCCGTAGTCGCCCCCGTACGCCCAGTAGGGTTCCCCCTGCCAGGTCTCCGCGTACAACCCCTGGTCCACGTAGTCCCATATGAAGCCGCCCTGCAGCTGGTCGTGCGCCTCGATCACGTCCCAGTAGTCCTGCAGGTTGCCGACGCTGTTCCCCATCGCGTGCGCGTACTCGCACAGGATGAGCGGCCGCTCGCGGCGCTCGGAGGCATACTCCAGCAGGTGCGGGATGCGCGCGTACATCGGGGCGTAGATATCGACGTGCGGTCTCTGGATGGCCCGCTCGTACTGCACCGGGCGGCCAGGGTCAGCCGCGTGGATCCAGGCCGATGTGGCCTCGAAATTGACTCCGTCCCCACCCTCGTTGCCGAGCGACCAGATGATCACCGAGGGGTGGTTGCGGTCACGCTTCACCATGCGGACCGTGCGGTCGAGGTGCGCGGCCTTCCACCTCGGATCATTCCCCAACGTAACATCCGGATCGTAGCCCATTCCGTGCGACTCGATGTTGGCCTCGTCCACGATGTACAGACCGTATTCGTCGGCGTAGTCGTACCACCGCGGGTCGCTCGGATAGTGGGAAGTCCGGACCGCATTCACGTTGTACTGCTTCATTAGCTCGATGTCGCGAAGCATCAGCTCGTCGGACATCACGCGGCCTGTGTGCGGGTCGTGTTCGTGCCGGTTCACGCCTCTCAGCGTCACGGGGACCCCGTTCACCTGCAGCAGGCCGTCACGGATCTCGACCGTCCGGAAACCGATCCGGGCGGGGATGACCTGGAGGACCCGGTCCGTGTCGTCGGAAAGCGTGACGAGCACCGTGTACAGGTTCGGCGTTTCGGCCGTCCACTTCACGGGGGCGGACACGGGGGCCTGCAACGTGACGAGATCCGTTCCCGCGCTCTCGAGCCCGAACGTGGTCGTCAGGGGTTCGACGAAGACCGGGTTTCCTTCTGAATCGAGCAACTCGGCGGTCAGTCGGTAGGCCGAAACCGGACGGGCCAGAACGCTCTGCATCTCGAGGTCGAGGGTAAGAAGTCCGTCCGCGTACGCCGCGTCGAGCTCGGGTCGAACGTGGATGTCGCGCACGTGCACGTCCGGCACGGCCACCAGCGAAACTTCGCGCTCGATTCCACTGATCTTCCAGTAATCCTGCCCCTCGAGGTAGGCTCCGTCGGAAAAGCGATACACCTGCACGGCGACCGTGTTGGTACCCGGCTTCAGGAAGGCGGTGACATTGAACTCCGCCGGCGTCTTGCTCCCCTGGCT
>JABDQB010000495.1 GCA_013042495.1 Gemmatimonadota bacterium | reverse complement strand
GCGCTCGGCGCGGCGCTCGGCGACGACGTCGCCTGTTTCGTAGTGCAGTATCCCAACTTCTTCGGTTGCATCGAGGACTTGCAGCCGATCGCCGATGCCGTTCACGCGGCCGGGGGACTGCTGGTCGTGGCCACCGACCCGATCGCCCAGGTACTGCTTCGAACGCCCGGAGAACTGGGCGCGGACATCGTGGTGGCCGAGGGGCAGCCGTTCGGCAACGCTCCCAGCTTCGGCGGACCGGTCGTGGGTTTGTTCGCCGCCAAACAGAAGCTGGTCCGCAAGATGCCGGGCCGGATCGTGGGCGCCACGGTGGACATGGAGGACCGCCGCGGATACGTGCTCACACTTCAGACGCGGGAGCAGCAAATCCGCCGCGAGAAGGCCACGAGCAACATCTGCACGAACCAGGGCCTGAACGCTCTCGCGGCGACCGTGCACCTCAGCCTTCTCGGTCGGGAAGGACTGCGTGAGGTGGCGGAATCGTCGGTGCAGAACGCGCACTACGCCTGGAGAAAGCTGCAGGATGTGGACGGCGTCACACCGCTGTTCCCCGATACCCCCTTCGCGCGCGAGTTCGCCGTCGTGACCCGGGAGAACTCCCGGTCTATTCTCGAACGCGGCTTCGAGGCCGGCATCCTGGCCGGAGTTTCCCTGAGCCGATTCGAGTCGCTCGAGGCGCCGGACGGCCTCCTGCTCGCGTTCACCGAGAAGCGGAGCCGCGACGAGATCGACCGCCTGGTCGAGCTTCTTGCGGGCTGAGGAGAAACCGATGGGCAAGCTGATGTTTCACGGGCAGTCGTGTGTGGAAATCGTCGCCGCCGACGGCACGCGTCTCCTGATCGATCCGTTCCTCACCGACAACCCGCAGGCGGACGTGGACCGTGGGCATTTTCATGATCGCCTCGACTACCTGTTGCTCACGCACGGACACTACGATCACGTGGCCGATGCCTGGCCGCTGCTCGAAGAGACGAATCCCACGCTGATTGCGTCATTCGAGATCGTGGCCTACGCGCAGGAAGTGCTGGGCTACGACAAGACTCACCCGATGCACATCGGTGGAGGTTACGAGTTCCCGTTCGGGCGGGTGAAGCTGACGCCGGCCCTGCATGGCGGCCAGGTGGCCGGCAAAGGAGCGGAAGGATACACGACCGTTCCGGCCGGGCTGCTGATCGACCTCGATGGGTGCGGCATCTACCACGCTGGCGACACGGCGTTGATCACAGACATGGCTCTTCTCGAGGGGCAGGTGGACGTCGCGCTCTTGCCGATAGGGGACAACTTCACGATGGGGCCGGAGGACGCCGCTCGTGCGGTGGATTTGATCAAACCCCGGGTAGTCATCCCGATTCACTTCAATACGTGGCCGCTGATCGAACAGGACCCGGAGAGCTTCCGGGCCAGGGTCGAGCCGCGAGCCGAAGTCGTCGTGCTGGAGCCCGGCGACACGTACGAGTTCTGACGAAGGAGAGGCAGGCGATGGCCGGCTTTCCGTTCAAGGGCGAGACGACGCCCACCATATTCGAGAAGTCCGAGCCCGGGCGTCGGGGCACCCGGATGACGCGCACGGACGTGGACACAGCGCCCCTGGATGAGCTCATTCCGGCGGGGCACCTGCGAAACGAGCCCGCGCGACTTCCGGAGGTTCCCGAGAACGAGGTCGTTCGGCACTACACCGAGCTTTCGCTCAAGAACCACCACGTGGACCGGGCGCTCTACCCGCTGGGGTCGTGCACGATGAAGTACAACCCCAAGGTGAACGAAGCCACGTGCCGGATGGACGGTTTCGCGGGTCTTCACCCGTTCACTCCACAGGCGAGTGCCCAGGGCGCCCTGCGGCTCATGCACGAGCTGGCGGAGATGCTGAAGGAAGTTGCCGGGATGGACGAGGTGACTCTGCAGCCGGCAGCCGGAGCGCAGGGCGAGATGACGGGCGTTCTCCTCATGCGGGCGTATCACGATGCGAACGGAGAAGGTGATACCCGTCGCCGCATCCTGTTTCCCGACTCGGCGCATGGGACCAATCCCGCAACGGCTGCGATGGCGGGTTTCGATGCTGAGGAAATCCCGTCGAATGCCTCCGGCCGGGTCGACCTCGACGCCCTGCGGGAAAACCTCGACGATAGCGTCGCGGGACTCATGCTCACCAATCCGAACACGCTCGGCGTGTTCGAATCGGACATTCTCGAGGTCTCGCGCCTCGTGCACGAGGTCGGCGGTCTCATGTACATGGACGGCGCCAACCTGAACGCGCTCATGGGAGTGACGCGCCCCGGCGACATGGGGTACGACATCGTCCATTTCAACCTCCACAAGACGTTCAGCACTCCGCACGGCGGCGGAGGTCCAGGGTCCGGTCCAGTAGGTGTGAAGAAACACCTGGCTCCCTACCTGCCGGTGCCAAAGGTGGTGCAGCGTGACGACGGCTCCTACGGGCTGGATTGGGACCGCCCCGAGTCGTTCGGAAAGCTGCACGGGTTCTACGGCAACTTCGGAGTGATGGTGCGGGCCTACACCTACATGCGGATGCTCGGTCGTCGCGGAATACGCGAGACTGCCGAGGCGGCGGTACTCAACAACGCCTACCTCACGGCTCTTCTGATAGAGCACTTCGATCTGCCGTACGGGCGGGGCATGCATGAGTCGGTGTTCTCCGGCGCTTCTCTCAAGAAGCGCACGGAGATCAAGACGATGGACGTGGCAAAACGCCTTCTGGACTACGGCTTCCACGCACCGACCGTCTACTTCCCGCTAAACGTGCCTGAGGCCCTGATGACGGAACCGACGGAGACCGAAACGAAGCACGAGCTGGAACGTTACGCGGCGGCCATGAAGGCGATCGCCAAAGAGGCGGAGACCGATCCCGAGATGGTGGCCACGGCGCCGCACACCACGCCTGTCCGGCGGCTCGACGAAGGACGCGCCGCCAGACAGCTGGACCTGAAGTGGAGCTTTCCCGGGGACACGGAAGCCTGAGCACGGCCGATCTTCGGTGCGTGGTCGACGGGGCCGCGCCCGGCGCGTGGAACATGGCCGTGGACGAGGCGCTGATGGAGTCCGGTCGGACAGGGCGCGTCACGCTGCGCCTGTACGGGTGGGATCCCGGTTGTCTTTCGTTCGGCCGCAACCAGGCGGCCCGCGGCCGGTATGACGGAGGGCGCGCGGCGAAACGGGGGATCGACGTCGTGCGGCGCCCGACGGGCGGCCGGTCGGTTTTTCACTACCGCGAGCTGACGTATAGCGTGACGGCTCCGGCCGACGCGTGGGGCGGGCTGGCCGACGCCTACCTGAGGATCAACCGGGCTCTGGCATCGGGCCTCCGGGCGCTCGGCGTTCCCGCGTCGGTCGCGGGTGTGAAGCGGGATGGCCCGATTCCGAGGCCCACCGCACGGGCCTGTTTCCGTGATCCTCTTCCGGGCGAAGTCATGGCGGGTGGGCGGAAGCTCATCGGAAGCGCCCAGTGGCGCGACGGAGGAGCGCTTCTTCAACATGGGTCGATCCTCCTTCACAACGATCAGGGTACAGTGGAAGACCTGCGAGTCGGTGGGTCCAAGACGGCAGATGTCCCGGCGGTCGGGCTGGCGGAATACGTCGACCCCCTTCCGTCCCTCGAGAGACTCTCGCGCGCCCTGATGGAGTCGTTCGGCGGAGAGCTCGAGCGTGAACCGGCGCGCGAGGCCCTGACGACGAAGGAACGCAGCGCGGCCGAAAGGGCCCTGGCGAAGTACAAAGACGATGCGTGGACCTGGCGACGCTGAACACTCTGGAGGATCGATGAAACCTGGGAGCACCGGGTGGGCCGCCGGCTTCATGATCGTGACGATCGCCCTGGCAGCGTGCGGCGAGACACCACCCTCGGACCAGGCAGCGCCCGGCTGGACTTCTTCGACCCGGACCGAACCGGCTGTCCCGGAGAGCGAGCGCTATGGCGGCACTCTCGTCGTCGCGGGCCGGGGTGATCCGGTGTCGATGAACTCGCTGGTTAGCACGGATTTCGAGAGCGAGCAACACCAGGTCCACGTGCTGTTCGTCACACTGGTCTCGAACGATGCCGACTACGAGCCGCAGCCGTACCTGGCGGCTTCGTGGGAATTCGACGCCGACACCAGCGAAGTGGTGTTCCGACTGCGGCACGACCTCGAGTGGCACGACGGGACCCCGGTGACCTCGCGGGACGTGGCGTTCACCTTCGACCGACTCAAGAACCCCGCGGTGCCGTTTCCCAACCCTTCGTACTTCGACTACTGGGACGCGGCCGAAGTCATCGATCCGGTGACGATACGCTTCTTCCTCCGGCCACACGCGAACGCGCTGTACGGTTGGACTCGAACGGCGATCATGCCTGAACACATCCTCGGCGACGTCCCGCCCGAAGACCTGGAGTCTCATTCGTTCGGCACGATGTCTCCCGTGGGGAACGGCCCGTTTCGATTCGTGGAGAGGGTCCCCGGTGACCGCTGGGTGTTCGAGGCGAACCCCGGCTTTCCGAAAGAACTGGGCGGACGGCCCTACGTGGACCGGCTCGTGTATCGACAGATTCCGGACGAGTTCGCTCTGGCGGCCGCGCTGCGGACCGGTGAGGTGGACCTCGTGATCGACGCGTCGCCTTCGATGCTCGACCAGGTCCGAGACGATGCAGAAGTGATCTCGACCTCCTACTCGGCGCCGGAATACGCATTCATAGCCTGGAACTCGCGTCGTACCGAATTCACCGACCCGCTCGTACGCCGGGCGCTGACGATGGCGATCGACCGGGAGACGCTCGTCCAGGTGGTGTTGGGCGGCAACGGAACCGTGGCGCCGGGACCGGTAGGCCCGTGGCACTGGGCGTACGATTCGGCCTGGGCTCCACTTCCGTATTCGTCGGTGGATGCCGCCGCACTGCTGGACCAGGCCGGCTGGACGGACTCGGATGGAGACGGTACGCGCGACAGGGACGGCGAGCCTTTCCGATTCGAGCTCCTCGCCACGCCACGCCGAGATTGGGCGGCCATTCAGACACTGGTCCAGGCCTCCCTCGGCGAGATCGGCGTCGAGGTCGAGCCCGTGGTACGGGAGCAGGGGGCGCTGATCCCTCTCGTGATCGGTGCTGACCGGCGTTTCGATGCGGTGATCATCGGATGGGCGAGGGACGTTCCCCTCAACGACATCGACCTGTGGGCATGTGACCAGGTGGGTCAGCCATTCCAGTTCACCAGCTACTGCAACCCTGACCTTGACGCGGTTCTGGACGCGATCCCACTCGAGGCGGACCGAACCAGGCTGCGTTCGTTGATCGGGCGATATCACGAACTCGTGGTGGCGGACCAGCCCTACACTTTCCTGTACTACGTAGACCGGGTGGACCTTGCACGGGCCCGGGTGTACGGCACAGACATGGACTCGCGTGGCGACTGGGTGAACGTCGTCCGCTGGTGGGTTCACGACGACGATGGAGAAAGCCGCTGATCCGACCCCACGAACCCCGGGCTTTCTCTTGACATCTCGACGAATAAGCGGGTAGCTTCTCAAGCCCCGACCGGGAGGCCTGTCGGCCGGGGCAGAAATCAGACCACGACTACGGTGGAGGACACCTTGGCAAGCTTGACTGTTTCAGCGCTCATGCTACTGCAGGATGCGCAGGCGCTCGGCGCGGGTCAGGAGTTGAAGCTCAGCGAGATCTGGGAGGCCGGCGGATTCATGATGTGGCCCCTTGGCTTCTGCCTCGTGGTCGGGATCCTGATCATCATCTGGAAGTTCATCGACCTCCTGATGAAGTCCCTCGGCAACCGCCGACTCTTGGGCGAGGTCGACGGGATGATCGCGCAGCAGCGACTGGACCAGGCGCTGGCCCTGTGCGAGGAATCGACCGCCCCGGCTGGAGAGATCCTCGCCGCTGGCCTCAAGCGCTACAAGGAAGGCACGGAGCGCGTGACGCAGGCGGTCGAGAACGCCGGCGCGATCGAAGTCTCGAAGCTCGAGCGCGGCCTGGTGTGGCTCGCCACACTTTCGAACGTGGCCCCGCTGCTCGGCTTCCTCGGGACGGTTATCGGAATGATCCAGGCCTTCCAGGCGATCGAGATCGCCGGAGAGGTCGAGGCGACACTCGTGGCGGGCGGCATTAAGGTGGCCCTCATCACGACGGCTTCGGGCCTCACGATCGCTATTCCGATCAGCGTTGCGCACAACTACTTCGTGGATCGCGTGGACCGTATCGTGATCGACATGGAGGAGAGCGCCCAGAAGATGATCGACGCCGTGCACGCCGTGGAGCGTGGCACCAGCTGACGACTGATTCCGACCGCCGGATGGCGGCCAGCAGACGAACGGAGAAGGCCCGGAGCGCAACGCCCGGGCCTTCTTTCATCCGGTTGTCGGATGGCGATCGCCGGCTCGCAAACTGGCCGCCTGCTCAGGCTAAGTACGCCCAGACTTGCTATTTCCGCACAATCACCTGATTTTTCGCGCCACACTGCGGGGCCACGAGGCTGGGCCCTCCGACGTTCACTTGGCACGAGGCGACGTCATGAGCAGACATCCTGTCAGGTTCCTGAGCACCATCCTACCCGCACTTCTGCTACTTCTCTTATGTACGGCTCTTCCAGCGAGCGGGCAGGAGGGAGCGCTATCCGGGACCGTGAACGACGCTGCGAGTGGCGTGGGTCTTTCAGCCGTGCAGGTCGAGATCCTGCGGCCCGACGGAAGTGTTGCCGTCGGCGGCTTCACGAGCTCGAGCGGGGCCTACAGACTGCAGTCGATCCCGGCGGGCGCCTACACGGTGTCGTTCTCGCTCCCGGGATGGACGATCGTCGACCAGAGCACGAGCGTAACGATCACGTCCGGCGAGACCACGAATCTCAGCGTGATGATGGAAGAACGTACGTTCAACCTGAACCCGATCACGGTGACCGCATCGAAGCGGGTCGAAAAGGCGCTCGAGGCTCCGGCCGCCGTCGAGGTCGTGTCACGGCAGGCCATCGTCGAACGTCCGACGGTCACGCCGACCGACCACGTGAAGGAGCAGGCCGGCGTCGACTTCGTGGCCACCGGCCTGCAGAGCAACTACGTCGTGGTCCGCGGCTTCAACAACATCTTCTCCGGTGCCACGCTCAACCTGACCGACTATCGGATTTCTCGCGTACCGTCGCTGCGGGTCAACGTCTCACACTTCACGCCGACCACGAGCTCGGACCTGGAGCGGGTAGAGGTCGTGCTGGGGCCTGGCTCGGCCCTGTACGGCCCGAACGCCGCGAACGGCGTGATTCACTACATCACGCAGTCACCGATCGATGACCCCGGCGTAAACCTGTCGCTCGCGACCGGGCTGCGTCAGCAAGGCGATACGCAGGACGGCATTTCGTCTTCTTCGAAGGGCACGCTGCAGGCGGAAGGCCGCCTGGCCTGGGCCAACCAGGCCGAGACCTTCGGACTCAAGTTGTCGGGACAGTATTTCGGCGGCACCGACTTCGGGTACAACGATCCGACGGAAGTCGAGCAGCAGGGGATCGCGAACGCTTGCATCGCCGCGGGATACAACCCGGTCAATCCGGCTTGCTTCAATTTCGCGGGCGACCTGAACGTGGCGACGCCTGAAGGGCAAGCGGCCCTGAAGACCCGTGTCGACAACGTGGCCGGTGGGCGGGACTACGACCTGAAGCGCTTTGGTCTCGATCTGAGGGCCGATTTCCGCCCGTCGCCCGAGACCTCGCTGGTCCTGTCCGGGGGGCACATGGACGCGATAAACAGCGTCGACCTGACAGGAATCGGCGCCGGCCAGGTGCAGAACTGGGGGTACTGGTACGCGCAGGGAC
>JABDQB010000485.1 GCA_013042495.1 Gemmatimonadota bacterium | reverse complement strand
GTCCGACGGCAAAGTCGCAGATGGCGATGGTGGGGACCCCGGCCATGGTAGCCGAGTCCAGGATTTCGCAGGCGTTCGTGACGACGATTCCGGCGCTCTGCGCCAGGCCGAGAAGATCGAGGTAGCTGGGAGCGTGAATCACCATGACCGGAGCCAACAATCCCTCGAGATGCTGCTCTTTGACGCTCCTTGCCGATGACGCGTCGAGTATCAGAACCGTCGGCCGACCGGTCTCGAAGGCCACGGCATCCAGGGCGGCCAGGAAGTCCTCCATGGACGTCTTTTCGGGCAGTGTGTCGACCCGGGTCAACAGGCCGACGACGTAGGATCCTGGCTCCAGGTCCATCGAAGAGGGTACGTCGAGTTCGGCTGCCCTCGCCTGCAGCCTCAGCGCGGTATCAGCCACCGTGTTGCCCACAAAGTGGATACGCGCGGAGTCGATTCCCTCCCGAAGCAGCTGCGCGCGTGTCTCCACTTCTGCCACGAAGAGAGCATCGGAGAGCCTGTCCGTGAGCAACCTGTTGGTGTCGATCGCGTCGCCGCTGTTTCCCGCCCGAAGACCTGCTTCGAGGTGAGCCACGGGGATTCGGTTCTTGCGGCCTACGAGAGCTGCGGCCAGCGCCACGTCCGCATCTCCTACCGCGAAGATCCAGTCCGGCGACTCGCGCACCACGATCGGCTCGAGAGCGATGAGCGAGCGCCCGGTCTGAGACGCCGAACTGCCGGTCGAGACGCCCAGCACGTGATCCGGCGAGGGCAGCTCCAGCTCTTGCAGGAGCGAGTCCTCGGGAACCAGCTCCTCCCTGTGGCCCGAGTAGATGATGATCTGACGATCCGCGCCGGCCGAGCGAAGGGCGCGGAACACGGGCGATAGCCGGAAGAATCCCGACTGCGAGCCGACGATGTGAAGTACCTTCATCGGTCGCTCCTACTCCACCGTGACGCTCTTGGCGAGGTTTCGTGGCTTGTCCACGTCACACCCCCGCATCACGCCGATGTGATAGGCCAGCAGCTGAAGCGGAATGCTCGAAAGGATCGGCTGCAGGCTGTCTTCCGTGCTCGGTACCGTGAACACTTCGTCCGCCACATCGCCCAGGCCGTTCGGTTCAGTAGTCACCGCGACCACGTAGCCGCCGCGCGCCTTCACTTCTCTCATGTTGGACAGAACCTTCGGATATACGCTGTCGCGAGGAGCGACCACCACGACGGGCATGTCTTCGTCGATCAGGGCGATCGGACCGTGTTTCATTTCGGCCGCCGAGAAGCCCTCCGCATGTATGTAGCTGATTTCCTTGAGCTTCAGGGCTCCTTCCAGGGAGACCGGGAAGCTGTAACCGCGGCCCAGGTACAGGAAGTTGTTGTGCCCCCGTTCGACGAGGCGCTGGGCCATCTCCTCCAGCTCGTCGGCGCGGGACAGGATCGCACGCACCTTGTCGGGCACCTTCTGGATCTCGGTCAGCACCCTCCGCGTGACCTCGGGATCCAGCCCTCTCTGGCGGCCCAGGTACAGCGCGAAGAGTGCCATGGCCGCTACCTGCGACGTGAAAGCCTTCGTTGAAGCAACGCCGATTTCCGGACCGGCGTGCAGGTAGATCCCGGCGTTCGTGGCTCGTGCAATCGAGCTTCCCACCACGTTTACCACGCCAAGCGTCGTGGCCCCCTTCTCCCTGGCCAGGGACAGCGCCGCCAGCGTGTCGGCCGTCTCCCCCGACTGAGAGACTCCGACCACGACGGTCCCCGGTTCGAGGACGGGATTCCGATATCTCCACTCTGAGGCATACTCCACGTCCGCCTGCACCCGGGCATACTCCTCAACCATGAACTTGCCGACCAGACCGGCATGCCATGACGTACCGCAGGCCGTGAAGACGATCCGTCGGGCGTCGGAAAGAACTGCTGCGACATCGGACAGTCCCCCGAGCTTGACTGCCGGGCTCGACCGTTGGATCCGGCCACGCAGAGTGGCTTCGAGACTCTTCGGTTGCTCGAAGATTTCCTTGAGCATGAAATGGGCGTGTCCGCCGCGCTCGGCCGCCTCCAGGTCCCAGTCGAGCACCTCGACCGGCTTTACGATGCGCGACATGGCGTCCATCGACAGGATGTCACACCCGGAGGAATCGATGACCGCGATCTCGCCATCGTCCAGGTACACCACTCGCCGGGTATACGGGAGAAGAGCCGCGGCGTCGGAAGCCGCGAAGACCCGGCCGCTTCCGAGGCCGATCACGAGCGGTGACCCCCTCCGGGCGCAGACGATCCTCCCGGGCTCCCGTGAGCTCATCACGGCGATGCCAAAGGTCCCCTCGACCATGCTCAGCGCGCGGGCAACGCTGAGGTGTAGGGGCGGCAGCCAGTGCTCCTCGACCAGGTGAGCGAGGACCTCCGTGTCCGTATCCGATTGGAATTCGTGACCCCGACGGATCAACTCGGCCCTCAGCACATCGGCGTTCTCGATGATGCCGTTGTGGCAAACGGCGATTTCGCCCGAACAGTCCATGTGGGGATGGGCGTTGCCGGCGGTGGGTTCTCCGTGGGTGGCCCAGCGCGTGTGGGCAATCCCGGACTCGCCCACGAGCGGCTGTTTGTCGAGCAGGTCGCCGAGGGCTTCGAGCCGGCCGGCGGCGCGCCGAGTCTCCAGACCGACCCCGTTCTGGACCGCCAGGCCCGCGGAGTCGTAGCCCCTGTACTCCAGGCGGCTGAGGGCTTCGAAGAGGATGGGGCTCGCCTGCTCGGCTCCGGCGTAGGCGACGATTCCACACATGCGCGTTGATTCCTCTCGGGAGCGGGCTTCCCCGGGGCACGGGTCGTCCGACCCCCGGGGGCTCCGGCGGGGCGATCCCGCCGCTGTGCTCACTCGTTACAAGAGGCGCGCCACGTGCCCGCACGGCCCTTACGTCCCGATGGGCAATCACGTAAACGACTTTTGGGTATGAAGTTACGAGTTTCGCACGGACGACGGTCGTCGGGCGGGGAAGATCCGTCTCAGCGCCTGTGTGGCGGGCGCGCTACAGGCAACCGGGTCAGCCCGTAAACGGCCAGATGAGCGGGATGAGCAGCACGCAAACGATGGCCGGGAGAATCTGCAGCGGAACCCCGACTCTCGCGAAGTCGAAGAACCGGTACCCTCCCGGTCCGTACACGAAGGGCTTCGTCTGGCACGCCGCGGCGGGTACGCGGGCAACATGATCGCTGCCGGTTGTCACCGGCAACTTCGCGTTCGGTGGCTACCCGGCCGATTGAAGCTCCCTGTAAGACTTCATCAAGATCGCGGCGATCTCGGGTCGAGTGAACTCCTCCGGGGGCGACTCGCCCCGCGACAGCATCTCACGAACCTTGGTACCCGACAGGAAGACGCGCTCCTCCCGCGAAGCCGGCGATGTCTTGGGTGTCGCCATCTGCTTGGTTCGCAGGCAGTAGAACGAGTGTTCGAATCTCATCGGCTCGATCCCGAGGGCGTCGAGATCGATCTCGTCGAAGATCTTCTGCGCGTCATACGTTCCGTAGTAGTCACCCACTCCGGCGTGGTCGCGACCGACGATGAAATGCGAGCAGCCGTAGTTGCGCCGCATGATCGAATGGAAGATCGCCTCACGCGGACCAGCGTAGCGCATGGCGGCAGGAAGCACGGACAGCATGAACCTGTCCGCTGGATAGTATCGGTCAAGCAAGACGTGGTAGCACTTCATGCGCACGTCGACCGGAATGTCGTCCGACTTGGTGTCTCCGACCAGCGGGTGGACCAGGAG
>JABDQB010000481.1 GCA_013042495.1 Gemmatimonadota bacterium | reverse complement strand
TTCCTGTTCCTGTCGGCCCCCTGGCTCCCCTCCCTGGGCGTTCGCCCCGATGCTGATCCGCGCCTGGCGATTCTCGTCGATCACTCGGCAAGCATGCGGTATCCGGTCGGAACGGCATCGGGGGCTTCGCGCATCCAGGCGGCCCGCGAGGTGGTCGCCGAACTCCTGCAGAAGAGTCCCTCCGCATCAGTCTGGTCCTTCGCCCAGGCGGCGAACCGAATCACGCCGACGGAGCTCGAACTCCTCGAAGCCACCGGAGAAGACTCGCGGGTGGTTGGTGCGATCGAGCAAGCCCGGGCTTCCGGAGCGGATTCGATCGTCGTCGTCACCGACGGCGAACTTACGGACCGGGAAGCTGGCCGACGCCTCGCGGAGCGATTCGGGATCGCCGCGCACGAGATTCGAGTCGCGGAGGCGGCAGGGCGCGCTGGAATTCGTTCGATAGACGTCCCGAGACGGGTGACCGCAGGCGATACGCTCGAAATTCGGGTCGAGATCGTTGCGAGCGGACGCGCGGGCGAATCGGCGAGGGTTCGCGTGGAGCTGGGCCCGGACGTTAGAGAGGTGACGAACGTCGAGCTCCCCGCTGCAGGTCGCACGGCCGAGGTCTTGGTGCGCATCGGGGCTGACGCTTCTTCTGATTCTTCCAGGTGGACGCCGCTCGACGTGCACATCGAGGGGATGGCTCCACCGTGGGACGCTGGAGCCCGGTTTCGCCAATGGGTCCAGGTGTCTCCTGAGCCCACGGGTGCGGTACTCGTATCGGTGGATCCCGACTGGGAGAGCCGCTACCTGGCACCGGTGCTCGAGCGATCGGTGCCGGGGGGCGGCAGGGTATTCCTGCGATTGGATGAAGATAGCTGGGTCCGATCGGGAGTGCGCCCGGTGCGTGGATGGTCGGAAACATCGGTTCGACGGGCCGCCGAGGGCGCGACGCTTCTGTTGGTGCAGGGCGATCCCGGAAACCTGCCCGCATGGCTCGAGGAGGCCTCTCGACGACGCCCCGCCGTGATGTACCTGGTCAGGGGTCCAGGTTCCGTCCCGGGCACTGGTGTTGCGGCCACGGAGCCTCTGCCAGGCGAATGGTATGCGGAGACGCCGCCGCCCGCGGGTCCTGTTTCCGCGCATCTGATTGGGGTCGACGCACAGGAGCTTCCCCCGCTCTCCCGGCTGTACGGATCCACGGCTGCCAGCGACGGTGCCGTGCTGTCCGGCCGGCGCGACCGCCGCGGACCGGTGCGCCCGGTTGCCATGATCGGGTCTATTTCGGAACGCCGCTGGGCGGTGGTGCTGGGTGAGGGCAGTTGGCGCTGGGCCGCGCGGGGTGATCCGGGCATTTCCCTGTACCGGGGCTTGTTCGCCGGGATGATCCGGTGGCTGGTGGAGCGCTCGACCCCGCAGCCGCTACAAAGGGTGGAATCAGTGGTCCGGTCCGGGGACTCGGTGCGGTGGCGCGCGGCGCCTGACGTCCGCGATCTTTCCGTTCAGTTACAGGATACCAGCGGTGCCGTGGTGTGGTCACACGTCGCTTCAGACACGGCATCCGCGATCACGGGGCCGCCTCTCGGACGCGGGGATGCCCGCTTCGTGGCGACGGGGACCATCGGCGGAGCGTCCTTTCGGATGGAGCAACCGTTTCACGTGAATGGTCGCACGGAGGAGCTGCCGAACCGGGTGGGGGTTCCGCTGGACGTTCGTCCCGCCGGCCCCATGGCGAGAAGAACGGTGCCAGGCTCCGACCCCCCCGTATGGCCATTTGCCGCGGCGATCATATTGTTGTGTGCGGAGTGGCTTTGGAGACGAAGAGTGGGCCTCAGATGATCACAGGGGGTGGAGTGAGTGGCGAGGGAATGAGCCTCCGGGGTAAGCCCCGAGAAAGATCGCTTTGGCAGAAGATCGTCGACCTGTCCCTGACGGACGTGACGGTGCTCGTCAAGGGGATCGACGACGATTCGATCGAGGACCTGGAGCGCATCCTCCTGGAAGCCGACTTCGGCGTCGAAGCGTCCATGGATCTGGTGCGTGAGCTGGAGTCGGCAGCGCGCCGGGGGAAGGTGAAGACGGAGAAGGACCTGAGAGACCTCCTGTCCGACCGCATTACCGGAATTCTCACGTCCGCGCCGGTAGGTAGCCAGGAGCGCCCGCCCGGAGCGGCCGACTTTCGTCCGCCCTCCGGATCCGGACTCTTCGTGATTCTCTTGCTCGGCGTCAACGGGACCGGCAAGACGACGACGGCCGCGAAGTTGGCCCGGCGAGCCACGGATGCCGGCCTGAGGGTGACGCTGGCTGCCACCGACACGTTCCGAAGCGGGGCCCAGGAGCAACTTCGTATCTGGGCGGATCGTCTGGGGGCGGACTTCGTGGGCGGACAACCGGGCGGCGATCCCGCTGCCGTGGCGTTCGACGCCGCCGAGGCGGCGGAGGCCCGCGGTTCGGATGTCCTGATCATCGATACCGCAGGCCGCTTGCATACCCAGACCGGTCTGATGGAGGAGCTGCGGAAGATCGACCGGGTGGCCGGCCGCCGGGTCGAGGGCGCGCCCCACGAGCGTCTGCTGGTGGTCGATTCGACCTCGGGACAGAACGTGCTGAATCAGGTACAGGAATTCGGGCAGGGGCTGCCGCTGACCGGCATCGTGCTGACGAAATACGATGGAACGGCGAGGGGCGGAACGGCCGTGGCCGTGAGCCGACAGTTCGGCGTCCCCGTCCGGTGGCTGGGTACGGGCGAAAGCGAGTCAGACCTCGAGCCCTTCGACGTGAACACGTATCTGGACAAACTGCTCGGCTGACATGACCCGGCGCTCAAGCGACCTGCAGAGGTCCGTCCAGTACCTGAAAGGCGTGGGGCCCCGCCGGGCCGAGAAACTGGCCCGCCTCGGGGTGCGGACGGCTCGGGATCTCCTGTATCACGTCCCGCATCGCTACGAGGACGCCACGACAGTCGCCCGGATCTCGACGCTCAGGCCGGGGGATGACGCGACCATCATCGGGCGAGTCATATCGAAGGGCGTGATTCCGACCCGCCGCCGTCTTCGGATCTTCCATGCGGTCCTCAAAGACGATTCGGGTCTGATCGAGTGCGCGTGGCCCGGACAACCGTGGCTGGACAATTCGATTCGCAAGGGCGATCTGCTGCTCGCTTCCGGAACCGTGGGCTTCTACCACGGTCGACAGATGCGGCCCCGCGAGCACACCCTCCTCGCCTCGGCCAGCGATGAGGAGACGGGCGCCGGCGTGGTGTTTCCCGTTTACCGGGCCACGGAGGGCCTGAGTCACCGGCAGATCCGAGGGATCGTCGAGTCGAACCTTGACGACCTGCTGACAGAGGTGACGGAAGCGGAGATCTTCGGACCCGACTGGCTGAAAGCCGTCGGCCTGATGCGTCTTCCCGAAGCGCTGGAGAGGCTCCATCGACCCCAGGCCCTTGCGCAGGTTGGGCCCGCCGTGCGGCGCCTGGCCTACGAAGAGTTGTTCTTCCTTCAGCTTCTACACGCCCGCGCGCGGTACCAATACCGAAGCCGGGAGGAAGGGCTGGCCCTGGACGCGCCCGCCGAGCTGACCGGCCGCTTCCTGGAGTCGCTCCCCTACTCGCTCACCGACGCTCAGAAGCGGGTGTGGCGGGAGATCAGGGCCGACATGGAGAACCGGTCACGAATGTATCGTCTTCTGCAGGGGGACGTCGGCTGCGGCAAGACCGTGGTGGCAGCGGCCGCGATGGTCCGTGCCGTGGACTGCGGGCGGCAGGCTGTGATGATGGCTCCCACGGAGCTGCTGGCCGAGCAGCACCAGCGGACCCTGACCGACCTGCTCGAGCCGGTCGGACTCGGACCCGTGCTGCTTACCGGTTCGGTAACCGGACAGCGGCGCGAAGACGTATTGGAGCGGGCTCGATCCGGCCGCGCGCCCGTGATCGTTGGAACGCACGCTCTCATCCAGGATGGCGTGGCGTTCGGAGCTCCCGGCCTCGTAGTGATCGACGAGCAGCACCGTTTCGGAGTCGAGCAGCGACGGGCGCTCCGCGATGCCGGGGGAGCTGCGGACACGCTCGTGATGTCTGCCACGCCGATTCCCCGGTCGCTGGCGCTCGCGGTCTACGGGGATCTGGATCTGAGCGTGATCGATGAACTGCCGCCCGGCCGCCGTTCGGTGATCACCGGCGTCCGAGGGCCGGGGGACCGGGCGGCGGCATTCGAGTTTCTGCGAGCGCAAATGGCCGAGGGCCGGCAGGGCTACGTGGTCTATCCCCTGATCGATGAGTCTGACGCCATCGAGGCGGCCGCAGCCACGGATGCCGTGCAGGAACTCTCGCAGCTGTTTCCCGAGTTCCACCTGGACCTGCTTCACGGGCGCATGAGCGG
>JABDQB010000470.1 GCA_013042495.1 Gemmatimonadota bacterium | reverse complement strand
TCGGCATCCGGGCCGTAGTACTGAATGGCGCCAGATACTTGCTGCACGAAGCCGCCCAGAATGAGATCCCGGGTCGGGATCGAACGAAATGGGTGCCTTCCGAAATAACGCACTTCCTCGTACTCGGCCCCGCTGACCGGTTCACCGTCCGCGTCGAGGATGCGCTGGTAGTGCACGGCGTCAAAGCGGTAGTACGGCTGTTGTCCGGTCCATACGATCGCGGCCAGGGCCTTCCGCGCTTCCTCCCACACCTTGTATACCGCGAGCCCCTCTTCGCCCAGCACCTCGCACTGACTGTTCGCCCCCTCGACCGCGAGTTCCGTGAGGCCGATCGGCGCCACGGCGACCGCGAGCCGATACGTGGCCGATTCCTCTTCACCAAGCACCAGAGAATCCGAGCGGAAACTCGCGTATCCGATTCGGTCCGCGCGCAGGCGGTAGGTTCCGGGCGCCGGCGCTCGGAGCAGCCACGTGCCTGCGCTGCCCGTCAGGCTCGACGAAAGAGCCCGGCCCGCAGAGTTCTCGAGGATCACGAAAGCGCCCGGAATCGGTCGGTCGGTTCCTTCCTCCACCAGCGTTCCCCGCACCGTCTGCGCTGCCGCCGGACGGACCGCCCACAGAGCGCACAACGTACCGGAGAGCAGCAGGCACAGGACCCACGCAGCGCGGGGCGCCCGGCGGGTCATCACGCCTTCTTCACACCCAGGCCGGGGGCATCGCCAACCTCGATCGCCGCTCCCACGAGGCCTGGCCCCGCGAAGGGGTCTTCGGCCAGCAGAGCCGCACCGTCCAGGTCCGCGTAGTCAAGCAGCGACGCCAGGTGCGCGGCGGGAGAGATCCCGAGCGACGACTCGAGCATGCAGCCCATCATGACGCTAAGTCCGCACGCACGGGCCGCGTGGATCATGCGCAACGCCTCTCTCGGCCCGCCGCACTTGGACAGCTTGATGTTGATGCCATCCACGAGCCCGACAAGGCCCTGTATGCTGGCGGTGTCGATGCAACTTTCGTCTGCGATGATCGGCAGGGCCGAACGACCGTGCAGAAACCGATACCCTTCGCGATCCACCGGTTGAAGCGGTTGTTCGACGAATTCCACCCCGTAGTCCGCCAGCATGGCGATCCGATCGATGGCCTCCCGGGCGGTCCATGCTGCGTTGGCATCCACCCGGATGACTGTGTCAGGGGATGCGGCATCACAGATCGTCGACAGGATCTCTTCGTCCCGGTCGGTACCCAGCTTCACCTTGAGGATCGGGTACTCGGCAGCTTCTACCACCTTCTGACGAACCACGTCCGGCTCGTCCAGCCCGATGGTGAACGAGCTCAGGGGCGCCTCCGCGGGATCCAGGCCCCACAGTTTCCACAGGGGCAGGCCGGCGTTCTTCCCGACCAGATCGTGCAGGGCCGCGCTCACGGCGGCGCGTGCCGACCCGTTGTGACGGATCGCAGCCTCGAGGTCCCGCTCCAGGGTCTCCAGCCTGTCGGGATCGCCCGCCCCCTCGATCACCGGCTGCATCTGCTCCAGTGCCGAGACGACCGTAGCCGCCGTCTCGCCGTAGTAGCGCGATGGGGCAGCTTCGCCCCAGCCCTCCAGTCCATCGGCCGTCACGCGCACCCAGACTCGCTCGACGTTCTGTTTCACCGATCGGCTGATCTTGAACGGGTGCTTCGCCCGAATCGTGAACGTCTCCCAGGTGAGCTTCATGATTCCCCTCGGGTGGCGGCCGGAGGCCCGGCCGGCATGATGTGAACGAAATCCCAGGCAGCCCACGGTCCGGTCACATCCATTCGGACAGTGGGGTACCGCCCTTCCCAATCCGCGACCTGCTCGACGAAGCGAATCCACTCGCTGCGTGGAATCAGGAAGGCCGCGCTCATCAGGCGTTCCGTTCCTCCCTCGGACAGGATTCGCGCCGCCCGCGCCTGCCCCTGCAGTTGCTCGTACACGTGATGCGCCACCGCGCGCAGCTGATCCTGGCCGTGTCCACCCGACCGTGCGGAGAGATGAAGCCGCAGCTCATATCCATCGTCGAGGTAGTCGAGAGCTTCGAAGAGAAGTACTCGCTGCCCTTCCAGGAAGGCACGGACGGCCCCCTCGTCTCGAGCGCCGAAGCCCACGGGCACCGGCACGACGCTGCTCCGGCGCAGTAGCCGAGCTACGATCCGGCCGTGCCGGCGCAGCATGTCGGGAGGGTCCGGTGCATCGAGAGCGTCCGTGACCACGGCAGCCAATCCGCCGATGTCTACCAGGCGGTATTCAAGCCCGTCCCCGGTTCCCCGCAAGGCATCGAGGGCTTTCTCGCTCACCCGGTTGCGCACCACGGCATGAATCAGGAGGCCGGGACCGGCGTTCTCCCCGGTCATGAGTCCCCCCTGGCGGCCTCGGTCAGTGCCGTCAGGTGCGCCGTTACACAGCGACCCAGCTCGGCCGGGTCGTAGCCTCCCTCCAGGACCGAGACCATCCTTCCACTGGCCGACGAGCGGGTGCGCTCGATGACCTCCGAAGTAAGCAGGGCGAAGTGCTCAGGCTCCAGAGTGAAGCCGCCAATCGGGTCGTCCCGGCCCGCGTCGAACCCGGCGGAGATGAACACCATCTCCGGGGCAAACCCGGCAGCCCGGTCCAGCGCTTCCAACAAGGCGTCGACGTACCGGTCGGGAGATAGCCCCGCGGCCATCGGCAGGTTCAGGGTGGTACCCTCGCCGGCGCCCCGCCCAGTCTCGTGCGCCAGGCCGGTTCCCGGGTACTGAGGGTGCTGGTGCAAGGACAGGTAGAAGACGTCCGGGTCCTCGTAGAAGATGTCCTGAGTTCCATTTCCGTGATGCACGTCCCAGTCCACGATCAGCACCCGGTCGGCGATTCCCTCAACGAGCGCCGACCGCGCCGCGACCGCCACGTTGTTGAACAGGCAGAAACCCATCGCGCGATCGCTCGTGGCGTGGTGTCCGGGAGGCCGAATCGGACAGAAGGCCGACGGACCGTTACCACGACCGACCCAGCGCATCGCCTCCACCGCGGCGCCACACGCACCCAGCGCCGCATCCCAGGATCGTCCCGATACCACGGTGTCCGGGTCGAGCCGGAGAATCTCCCTTTTCTCTGCGGCTCGCTCGCAGGCATCGCGCACGGTAGCCACGTGGTCGTCGGTGTGGACCCGCATGATCTCCGATAGCGAGGCCGGGTTCGCGTGCAGCGGAGTCACACGGTCGTTGAGTTCCGGAAGCGCTTTGCCCAGGGCCGACATCACGGCCCGAAGGCGACCCTGGTGTTCGGGGTGCTGCCATCCGGTGTCGTGGGCGCTGCAGGCCTCGTGGGCAAAAAGGGCGACTCGATCCATGGTCCGGTTGATCGGCTTGGGGACGGGCTCGTAGCTTCCAGCCATGACAATGTACACCATGCGGGTTCAGGGTCTACTGATCGGGCGTCGATTCGTGCGCGCCACCCTCGTTCTGTCCCTGCTGGCGACGGTCGGCGGGTGCGAGGTCGAGTGGGGCGGCGCTTCCGTCTATTTGGAGGACCCGTCACCGCCACCCGTGGAGTCTCCATCGGCCGAACCGTCCGCGGAACGTGCCGAAGTGCCGCTTCCCGAAGGTCCGTTGCTGTGGGCCGTTCGGTTCGATGGCCCGGGGAGTGAAGTCCTGGCCATGCCTGTCGCCCGCATGGTGGACGGCGTACCGGCTGCGCTGGAATACCCCGAACCCACGCCTGAAGGGTTCCGCGAGCGATTCGAAGCCGCTTTCTCGACGGAAGGTACCGAGTTGACGCTCGGGGCCGAGGGAGCCCGGATCGGCTCACTGGTCCTGGCCGGACCCCCCCGTGTGCTGGATGCGGGCTGTCCGTCGGTGGTCCCGGCCAGCGCCCTCGTGCTGCCCGGCACGTCGCTTCCGCCCGTGTCCTTCGCCCTCGGACCCGACTTCTTGTTCGGCACTCCAGAATCGCCGGGAAGCGCGCTGGTCGACAACCGGATTCGGACGTTCGGGCCGATCCTCGCCGAGCTGCTGCTGCGGCAGGGTGGTGAGGATCGCCCGTTCCTGGCGCAGCGCGCCGTCCTCGAGGCGCTCCCGTGGCCCGGAGACGAGCGCCCGGCGATGGCCGCGACCTACCTGATCAACGATTCAGTGGACGGCCCAGGACCGGCAGGCTCGGCGACGTCTCTGTTCTTCCTGGCCCGCTTTGGCTCGAGCGGATACGTGGCCGACTGGACGGAGATGCGGACCTACTCGGGCCAATCGGGATCGCGAGAGATCTTCACCTGGCTCGGCGCCGCACCGGTCCCGGGAGGTCGGCTGGATTTCGCTGTCCTGCACGACGGCGCGACTCGGAGGCTGGTGGCCAGCTTGGACAGCGATGATTCCGATCGCGGAATAGCGTGGACGGAAGGAGCCCGTTGTCCGGCGCTGCAGTTGCTGGAGGTGCCTGGAGCGGCGGGAACCTCCGAGGTGCCGGCAGCGGCCGAGGCGCCGGCAGCGGCCGAGGTCGCCGGGAACCCCGTGAACTGAGCCCGGCACCCGTCAGGCTGCGGCGAAGGTCCCGAGCGCTTTGCCGAAGTCGCTCTTCCTGATGTCCTGCAGTGCACGATCGCGAAGCTGCCGCACCCGCTCGCGCGTCACTCCGAGAAGCTGCCCGATCTGCTCGAGCGTATGCTCGGACTCACCCTGCAGCCCGTAGTACAATCGCAACACGCGGGCGTCTCGGGGGCGGATCGATTGGAGAGCCAACGCAACGTGCTCCTTCAGCATATTGGCGTCGACGGCTCCTTCCACGTCAGACTCGTCGACCAGGAACCGGTCGATCAGCTGGCTGTCCTCTCCCTCGCCAACCGGTGCGTCGAGCCTGACTTCGGCCACGTTCAGGGCGAGAAGCATCTCGACCGTCTTCTCCTCGAGCTCGGCGGGGCCTGCGATCTCCTTCGGTGTCGGGTCCCGACCCAATGCCTGCTTCAGCTCTTCGCTGACACGCAGAACTCGGCTCAACTCGGTAGCCCGGTTCAGGGGAAGCCTGACCGATCGACTCTGGCGCGCCAGCGATGCGAGGATCGCCTGCCGGATCCACCACACGGCGTAGCTGATAAATTTCACGCCCTGGTCCGGGTCGAACTTCTTGGCTGCGGTGACCAGGCCGACATTGCCTTCCTGGACGAGGTCGCCGAACGGCAGGCCCCGGTTCTGATAGCGCTTGGCGACTGAGACCACGAAGCGGAGATTCGCTCGCACGAGTCGTTCCAGCGCCTCCCGGTCCCCAGCTCGAGCGAGTCGCGCCGTGGAATCTTCCTCCTCCGGAGTGAGGAGGGGGTAGCGACTCAAGTCCTCCAGGTACAGGTCGACCATGCTGGCTGCCTCGGGAGACACAACCTTCCCGCGGTATGTTCCGTTGCGCGACATGATCATCCCTGGAGCGGGTGCAGCTAGCGATAACTGAGGGAAATGAAGCTATGAGCGCCTTTGGAAAGCGTCAAACCGCGACAGCTGCAAGGCCCATGCGGGGACGCGGAGCAGGAATGGGCTCAGCGTCCCCAGACTTCCGCTTGTTTCCCTGCCGGCGCAGCCGTAGATAGGTTGATGCAACGGCCAGCGTTCGTAGGCTGGGCGGCTTGCGTTCCCTTTGTCGAGAGGTCCATGGGACGTTTCTGGTGGAAATGCGCCGCCCTGACCGATGTCGGGCGCGTGCGGCGCAGCAATGAAGATTCAGTCTACTGTTCCGCGGAATCCGGCGTTTTTGTCGTGGCCGACGGAATGGGCGGACATGCAGCGGGAGAAGTCGCGAGCGCGATCGCCTCGGAGTGGATCGCGGAGCGTCTTTGTGGCGCCTGCATGACCATGGAGCTCGAGCAGGTCGAGGACAGGTTCCGCACCGCTTTCGTCGAAGCCGGCCGTGAAATTCTCCGCCAGGCGGCGGAGAACGCCACGCGGCTTGGCATGGGAACGACCGCGACCGTCCTGCTCCTGCGGCAGGACGGCCAGTACATCATGGGCCACATCGGAGACAGCCGGGGCTATCGAGTCCGGGACGGCGTGCTCAGCCAGATCACGCGGGATCACTCCTGGGTGCAGGAGCAGGTGGACCGCGGCATGATCACCCCCGAGCAGGCGAAGAACCATCCGCAGTCGAACATCATCACGCGCGCACTGGGCACCGAGGCCTATCCGACACCGGACCTGTATGATGGGACGATCGAGTCGGGGGACATCTTTCTGCTGGCGTCCGATGGTCTCACGGACATGCTGTCCGACGAGCACATGCTCAAGATTCTCGAGGCGGAGGAAGATCCCGAGCGCTGCGTGGCCCGGCTCGTGAAGGAGGCGAACCTTGCCGGCGGACTGGACAACGTTTCGGCGCTGGTGGCCCGCATCGGCGAGGGATCCTGACTCCGGCTTCCTTCTTTCCGGGTCAGTCGCTGTAGATCGGTTCCCCTGACTCCAACCGTCTTTCTACGTCGTCCTCGGGCGAAGCCAACAATTCGAGCAGTGGTTCCGGATCCCAGCGCGCGTCCGCCTCGAGGCAGAACACCCGCAACACCCGCGTCGTGTGGTGCAGGGAGCGCCCAAGACGGGGAAGGTCGATCAGGCCTGCTTCTCCCTCGGAAGTGAGTCGGATCACCTCACCGCGGCGGCGAACCAGTAGCAAGCGTAATTCCAGCATGCGCGGGTTGGAGGGATAGTCCAGAAAGACAGCCCCTGGCTCCAGGCCGCGCTCCGCCGCGAGGCGGTCCTCGACGCGCCGCACCAGGTCCCGGCGATGCGGTAGCCAGTCGGCGATCCCCTCCGGTAGTTCGTCTCCGAGCAGTTCGATCGTGCGCTTCGGGAGCCGCCGGTCCACCAGCGCCATGAGCAACGTGCCGAGAATGGGGGGCGTCCCCCCGCTTTCCATCCGGGCGGCCAGCAGATTCAACAACTCCTCGTCCGTCGGACCCGCCAGGTCTTCTCGAAGCAGCAGTCCCGTCTCCAGTGACCCTTCGACAAGTCGCCGAAACGCCACCGTCGCCGATCGCACGGCGTGGTGCCAGTAAACGTTCCGGAACATCTGGTACTTGGCGAGCATCAGTGACTCGAGCGCCGAGATCCCCTTCTCGGTCACGGCGACCTCGAGAGAACCCGATTCGGACTCGCGGGCCAGCGTGAGGGAGTCGAGAAGACGATCCACGTCTACGGCTCCATACGGGACGCCGCAGAACAAGCTGTCCCGGCGCAGATAATCGATCTTGTCGAGGTCCAGCGAGCCTGACACCAGTCCCTGCAGCGGATGCTTGGAGCGCCCCCGGATCAGGTCGCCGATCCGCTGCACGGCACCTGCGCCCTGTCCTCCGAGGGCTGCGCGGATGCCGGGTGAATCGAGAAACTGGTCGGCCACCTCTTCGTGGTGACCGGGGATGGAGTCGGGTTCCAGCTCTTCCATCGCGTGCGAGAACGCGTAGTGGCCAACGTCATGTAGCAGCGCGGCCAGCTTGATTTCGGGAATCGTCTTCCGCGACAGGTCGTCCAGGCGCTCGAGGTCCCCCTTTCGCCCCAGCGCCTCGATCGCGCGACCCGTGAGATGGTAGACGCCGAGGGCGTGCAGGAAGCGGTTGTGAACGGCGCCGGGGTATACGAGGTGGGCGAAGCCGAGCTGCTTCACCCGACGGAGGCGCTGAAACTCCGGGGTGTCGACCACGGACGCCGCAGCCGCATCCAGGTGCACGTTCTGCCACAGTGGATCCCGTACGGTGCGGTCTGTGGAACGCGACACAGGCTCCTCCATAGGACGTGGCTGCAAACGGGGGCCGAGGCCGGTTCAGGCGTTAGGTGTGGTCAGGCCGTGATCGACTCGGCCTTGGTGACCTCCACCACGTCCGCCTCATGGCCACGGTGTGCCGCGTCCACCACGCTGATCGCCGCCAGGTTCGTGATGTCCTCCACGGTCGCGCCCCGCTGCAGCAGGTGCACCGGTTTAGCCATGCCGAGGAGTACCGGTCCGATCGCCGTCGCGCCGCCCAGCCGCGTAAGCAGCTTGTAGGACGCGTTGGCCGCCGTCAGGTTCGGGAACACCAGCACGTTGGCGGGCCGCTTGAGATCGGAAAACGGATACCGACTCCTGAGAATGTCCTCCACCACGGCCGTGTCGGCCTGCATCTCGCCGTCGATCGTGATATCCGGCCGCAGGTGCTTTACGATTTCCACGGCCTTTCGGACCTTCTCTGACTCCGGGTGCCTGGCGGATCCGAAGTTCGAGAACGAGATCATCCCGACCCGCGGGTTGATGGACAGGCGGCGTACGAAGTCCGCCGTCAGGATCGCGGTCTCCGCCATGTCTTCCGGCGTCGGGTCGATGCTGACGGTCGTGTCGGCGAAGAAGTACAGGTTCTTCTGGAACACGAGCATGAACAGGCCAGCTACGCTCTTAACGCCTGGCTCCATCCCGACCACTTGAAGCGCAGGCCGAAGAGCGTTCGGGTAGCTCAGGTTCGCCCCGGCCACCAGCGTATCCGCGTCACCGGCATCCACCATCATCGCGCCGAAGTAGAGCGGATCCTTGATCTTCCTGAGGGCGCTATCGTGTGTGATGCCTTTGCGCTTGCGCCGGTCGAACAGTCGCGCAGCGTATGCTTCCAGGCTGCCGAAGCTGCGCGGGTCGAGTATCTCCACGCCATCGAGGTCGACTTCCTCGCGCTCCGCAACCTCGCGGATGACGTCCGGGTCGCCGAGCAGGATCGGTGTGCCGAGGCGCTCCTCGACGATCGCGTGCGAGGCGCGCACGACCACCTCGAGCTCGCCCTCGGGCAGTACGATTCGTTTCGGCGTCTGCTGCGCGGTGTCGATGATCGAGCGCATGAGCTCTCGAGCCGGCCCCAGCCGCGCCTCGAGCTGGCCCCTGTATTCCTCGATATCGATCGGATTGCGAGCCACGCCTGTCCGTATCGCCGCCTCAGCGACCGCGCTCGCCTCGCGAATCAGGACCCTGTGGTCGAACGGCGTGGGGATCAGGTATTCGCGGCCAAAGTGGAGACGTCTGCCCTCGTAAGCCGCCGCCACCGACTCGGGAACATCTTCCTTGGCCAGCTCGGCCAGGGCATACGTCGCCGCGAGGAACATCTCGTCGTTGATGTCGCGCGCCCGGACATCCAGCGCACCGCGGAAGATGAACGGGAAGCCGAGAACGTTGTTCACCTGGTTGGGATAATCGGACCGCCCCGTGGCCATGATCACGTCGTCACGGGCTGCGTGGGCGTCCTCCGGCAGGATTTCCGGATCCGGGTTCGCCATCGCGAATACGATCGGATCGTCCGCCATCGACTTCACCATCTCCGGCGTGAACATCCCGCCAACGCTGAGGCCGACCAGCACATCGGCCCCGACCGCCGCTTCGGCGAGCGTCTCGAGGTCGGTGTCCTGGGCGTACTTCGCCTTGGTAGGGGTAAGATTGTCCCGCTTCGTGCTGATCACGCCCTTCGAATCCGCGAACCACAGGTTCTTCGGGTTGGCGCCCAGGCGGACGTAGTGGTTCGCCGTTGCGATCGCCGAGGCTCCGGCGCCCGAGAAAACGACCTTCACCTCGTCGATCTTCTTGCCCGCCAGCTCCAGGGCATTGATCAGGGCGGCACCGGAGATGATGGCCGTGCCGTGCTGGTCGTCGTGGAAGACGGGGATATCGAGACGCTCCTTCAGTGTGTCCTCGATCTCGAAGCACTCGGGCGCCTTGATGTCCTCCAGGTTGATGCCACCCACCGTCGGGGCCAACATCTCGCAGAACCGAATCACGTCCGCCGGATCGGCGGCATCGATCTCGATGTCGAAGACTTCGATGTCCGCGAAACGCTTGAAGAGTACGCCCTTACCCTCCATCACCGGCTTCGAGGCCTCGGGTCCTATATTGCCGAGTCCGAGCACGGCCGTTCCGTTCGAAACGACGGCCACGAGATTGCCGCGGGCCGTGTAGCGGTAGACCGCCTCGGTGTTCTTCTCGATTTCGCGACACGGTTCGGCCACGCCGGGCGTATACGCCAGCGACAGGTCTCTCTGCGTGGCGCACGGCTTGGTGGGGATGACCTCGATCTTGCCGGGCCGTCCCTCCGAGTGATAGCGAAGCGCCACTTCCTTCCGAATCTTGGCCACGGGTTCCCGCTCCAGTTCGATGGTCTTCATCTCCGGCCGGCGGCCCGCCCTCTCCATTCCTGCCGGGCGCTCACCGGACCCGCGAGGGGTTCGCAAATATACAGCAAATACCCTGCCTCCGTGCGGGGGGAATTTCAGCTCGGTTCCGGAACGGTCGGGACCCGGTTGACACCCTCCGCGGAGCCCATGAGTTTGCGGCAACACCCCATCCCGGAGGAGGTCGTGGAAATCGTTCCTGGACGCATGGTTTACCTCGGATACGGCAGGTATTGGCGGTCGGATGAGATCGTGGGCCTTCTCCCGATCGAGGAAGGTCGCGGCCCCGGCCGCCGAACCGAGGTGTACGTGGCCACGCGGGAGGATCCGGTGGTCGCCTCCCGTTCTGAGCAGACGATCCTGAACGCGATGGCCGGAATGGACGAAATGTCCCGTTCGGCGGAGGCCGTGGCGGCCGTGGCAGCGCTCGCAGAGGAGTTGAGCGAGCTCCCGCCGGTTATCCGACGTATGCTCAAGAGGGAGGGCAGCTTCGACGCGGAGATGTGGGCACGCCGCCTCCGCGCCGTCGGAAGCGCATCGAGCGAGGACGCCGGGACCCAGGAAGACCTCTTTTCGGACGGTTGAGTCCTGGCCCGGCGCAGGCAGGCTTGCCGTAGGGGGAAACCCCGACGGCCCTCGCCTGTATTCCCTCCCGTGGCAGACGATCAACCGCTTCTCCGACCCAGGCCGACCCGACGGGTCTGGCCCCTGACCTGGCCCGGCCGGGCTACGGTATCCTTCCTGGCACTTGCCGGTGCATGCCAGCTGGCCGGCGTGTCCCCCGTTTCCGCCCAGGACGCCCCGCCAGCGTGTCGACCCTATCCCGATGCGGGTACTGCGGGCTGGGATGACCCCCGGGTGATCAGGATCATCCGCGAGGCCGCGATCGAGCGCCAGGAAGCCTACTCGGACAGCACGCTCAGAGCATTCGACGCTTACGCCGAGGGGCATGTCGATCTTCTCGCCGACTTCGGCGACTTTGGCGGTGAACAGACCGTCCGCACGGACCACATCGCGCTTCAGCTGGAATGGGCCCGTGGACGGGGCTCGCTGCAAACGCTGCTCGGCAGGCGCAACGTGAACTGGGCTCCCACCCGGATCCACTACCACATCGACCACCTTAGCCTGGTGATGGAGAACTTCGGCAGCACGATCGAGGTGGGAGAGGGCGACGAGGTGAAGGACGTCCTGCACCCGATCGCCGGCGGCGCCGCGGAGTTCTACGAGTACCGCCTCGTGGACTCCATGGCCGTCATGGTGGGGCCCCACACGTCGCAGCAATATCGGATCCAGGTGCGACCGGCCTGCCAGGACGACCCGGGTGTCATTGGAACGCTCGACCTTGACTACGCATCCCTTGCGATCGCCCGCATGACAGCATCGTTCACTCCGGCGACCTATGTGGACCCGACCGTCAGCAGCGTGAATCTCGAACTCACGAACGGCTGGGTGGATCGACGCTGGTGGCTTCCCGTGCGGCAACGGGTGGAGGTCCGGCGTCAGCTTCGTTGGATGGACCTTCCGTTCTCCACCACGATCCGTTCGAACTTCGAAATCCTGGACTACAACCTGGACCCCGATCCGCACTACCGGCTTCGGGGTGGGCACCGCGTGGCGGCCCTTCCGCAGGAAGAACTGGAGCGCTATGCCGGGTGGCAGCGGCAGGAGATGCGGATTACCAGCGAATTCGCTCCCGAGGATTCAGCCCGGTTCGAGAAGGTTCGGCGCGAGGCGATCTCGATAGCGGCCGGCCGATATCTGGGCGGCAACGCCAGCGTGCGTTTCTTCCTTCCCGACCTCTCATCTGGAATCCGATTCAGACGCGCGGAGGGGCTACTGCTCGGCGCGGGCGCGAGCTGGCGGCCGGCAGGCCGCACCGCGCTATTCGGGTGGGCGGGCTACGCCTTTTCCCGGGAGAAACCCGAAGCGATGGTCGAACTCCGGCAAGGGGTCGGGCAAACGACACTTCGCCTGAACGGATACCTGGAGCGGCACACCGACATCGGACCGTTCCCGGCGGCCGCTGGGATCGTGTCCACGTTCGGGGCTGCGTTCCGGGGCGATGACTACGTCGATCCCTACTTTCGCGACGGCCTGGCCCTCTCGGCCTCGAGCCCGGTCGGCACCTGGACGGCCACCATGACCGCCGTGTGGGAAGAACAGAGGTCGGCGGAACTCGTTGCTGGAACCATCGGCTCAGTTGAGCCGCGTCCCGTGCGCCCGATCACGGACGGCACCGACCCTCACCTGGACCTGGAGTTGACCCGCCGATTCGGGTCCGCCCTCGCAGCCGTCTGGAGCGTGGCGTTCCGCACTCAGCTGGCCGCTGGAGGCGACTTCGGGTATACGCGATGGACCGCTTCCTTCGAGGCCACACCGCCGGATCCCGATGCCGTGTGGCAATGGGAGGCTGCGGGCGCCGTCGCGCTGGCAACAGGCACCCTGCCCGAGCAGAGGCTGCTCCTCGTCGGTGGGCGGAGCACCGTGCCTGGCTACGCGTTCAGGCCCTGGGGCGGCGACCAGGCCATGTATGCCCTGACCGCGGTGTCGAGGGAGATCGTCGCACCGTGGCTGCGGGTACGCGTCCTGGGGTCCATTGGCTGGGCGGAGATCACGACGGTCTCGCGTGAGGCCGCCGAGAATTTCGGCGTCACGAAGTCGGAGGGCGTCCGGCCGTCACTCGGCGCCGGCCTCGGCCTGTTCTGGGACGTCGTCCGGATCGACGCGGCCAAGGGCCTCGACGGCGGGGACTGGGAGTGGATGGTGAGCGTCAATCCGGCGTGGAGAACTCCGCTGTAGGGTGATCGCCGCCATGCCCGGCACTACCTCTTCGACTTGCGTACCGAACCTGCCTCTTCGACGCGTTTGATGAGTCGTTCGACGGGCAGCGACGCTACCGTCTCACCGATCAAGTCCAGCGGCAGATCGTCGAGTTTCTTGAATCGGACGCACGACTTGCCCACGTCGAAACGCTTCCCGGTGGCCCGGTACGCCTGTTCAAACTCGTCCCGTGCCTCGTCCGAGATGTAGATCCCGGTCAGGTACACGGCCATGTGGTTCTTCTGCGAGGCGAGCGCGGCAAACGCCAGGGGCTGCTTGTTGTAGGTATCCGGATACCTTTCAAGCGGGACCTCGTACGCGATCATCCCCCAGTTCATCGCCTCCACGTAGCCTTCGGGCAAATTGTCGAGGATCACCTTCCGCACCGCCTCGAGCGCATCTCGGCGGTCGTCCGGCAACTCAGCAAGGTACTCTTCTACCGTCGTCGCCTCAGAACGCATCGCGGGCCTCCCTAGTCAGTCTTCGCCTGATCACGGGGTTTCGCCAATAGCCGTTCGGTGAACTCGAGCCGCTCGTCGAATCCGGCCGCTCCCTTCTGCAGAGCATGTACTTCGTCCTGCAAATCCTCCACCGCCGCTCGCAGTTCCTGGATACTCTCATCGTCAGCCGCGCCTCCAGCTTCGAGCCGCTCGGTATGCCGGAAGTACATGCGATAACCCATCAGGATCGACCCGCAAAGGCCGAAGATGCCTGCGAGTACCACGAGGACTACTTCGGGAGGCATGACGGTCTCCGTTGGAAGGTCGGTGCAGGGCGCCCGCGGGCGGCGGGCGCC
>JABDQB010000459.1 GCA_013042495.1 Gemmatimonadota bacterium | reverse complement strand
GTCGCGGCGCCCGATGCCCGTCTGCTGCTGGTACTGGATCCGCTTGTAGTGGTTGTAAACGGCTACGGCAAGCGTCTTCTTGGCGACCTCCTGGCCAATCACGTACTCGTCCAGCACGTCCTTGATCTCCGCGGGCGTGAGGATGTCGGCGATCTGGCTGGTCGCTTCCCGGTCCTCCTCTTCCGCGAGGATCTCGTTGCACAGCGAGATACACTCGTTGCATATGTAGACGTTCGGCCCCGAGATGAACTTCTTGACGCTGTCCTTCGACTTCCCGCAGAACGAGCAGCGCAGGTGCTTGTCACCAGCCATGCGTGAATCTCCTGACGTCGTCTCTGGTTAGCCCGCCTGGGGCCCGTCCTCAAGGGCCTCCGTGGGCATCGCCTTCACCTCTCCGCCCGTTCCCCGGTCCTTCTCATGATCCGATTCCTTCGCACCGGCGAGCGCTCCCGGCTCGATGACGCGATCGATCAAGCCATAATCTACCGCATCGGCGGGGGACATGTAGCGAGGCCGGTCCACGTCCTCGGCGATACGCTCGATGCTCTGCCCGGTATGCAGGGCCATGAGCTCGTTCAGCCTCTCCCGGGCGAACAGCACTTCCTTGGCCTGGATCTCGATGTCGGAAGCGGTTCCCTGTGACCCACCGGACGGCTGGTGAATCATGATCCGCGAGTTCGGAAGGGCCGACCGTTTCCCCGGCGTTCCGGCGGCGAGCAGGAACGCCCCCATCGAGGCGGCCATTCCCATACAGATCGTGGCCACCGGAGCGGTCAGGTACTGCATCGTATCATAGATCGCCAGGCCGGAATAAACGTTTCCGCCCGGGCTGTTGATATAGATGTTGATGTCGCGATCCGGGTTGTCCGCCTGCAGGAACAGCAGCTGCGCGATGACCACGTTCGCCACGTCATCGTTGATGGGCGTACCGAGGAAAACGATGCGATCCATCAACAGTCTGGAGAAGATATCGTAGCTGCGCTCACCGCGGCTCGACCGCTCGATCACGTAAGGTGCGTAGATTGGCATTTTCCCCCTTCGTGGCGCCCTGTTGCGTGGTTCCTGGCTATTCCTACCCGATCGCGAAACATCGTTCCTGCTCGTGTCAGGCGATCGAGGACTCACCCTTCAGGTACTCGAACACCTTCTCTACAGCAAGATTCCGGCCTACGCTCTCGAAACTACCCTCCCGGGCCAACTGTCGACGGAGCTCGGCCGTGGAGATCCCGCGGGCTTCGGCAAGGCGCTCGATTTCCTCGCGGACTTCTTCATCCGACGCCTGGAGTTCCTGTCGCTCGATGATCTGGTCGATGACCAGTTGCTCCTTGATCCGGCCCTCGGCGAGCGGCGCGAGTTCCGTTCTGGCCTCCCGGACCTTCTCGGGATCCGCGTCCTCGGGCGCCTGGATCATCTCGTCCAGGTAACGGTCCACCAGGGCGTGCGGCACGGCGAACGGGTTGGCGTCGATCACGGCCTGCATGATCTGTCCGCGCAGGCGTGACTCACTTTCGTCTTCGTGGTGGCGGGCGAGATCGCCACGTATCGCCTCCTCGAGAGCCGCCAGGTCCTCGAAGTCACCGGCCTTCGCGGCCAACGCATCGTCCAGGTCGGGCAGTACCTGTTCTTCCACGCTGTCCAGCCGAATGTGGAGCCGACGCATTTCGCTGACGGCATCCTCACCTTCGCCAGCGAACGTGATCTCGAACGTGCCCGCGTTGCCCGGCGCGATGCCCTTGATCGCACTCTCAACGTCCTCGAGGGCCTGTCCGGAGCCGAGAACGAACTGGTAGGGTCGCGCCTCTCCAGTGGGCTCCGAGTCAGGCTCGGGGAGCGGTTCGATGGCCACCGAGACCCTCTCGCCGTCCACCGGGCTCCGCTCCACCTCGTTCCAGTCCGCGTGCTCCGAGCGAATTCGATCGAGGATCTCGCTGACCTCTTCGTCCGTCACCGGTGCGGTCTCGCGCTGGAGCTTGAATCCTCCGACGCGATCGAGTGTGACCGACGGCATGATCTCGAACTCGGCCTGGAAGGTCAGCCGGTCGCCGGGGGCGTACTGCACGTTCGTGATGTGGGCCGCTCCCGCGGGACGCAGGTCGGTCTCGTCCACCGCCTCGCGGTACGCCTCTTCGACGAGGGCGCTGCGCACGTGCTCGTCCAGGAAATCACCATAGCGC
>JABDQB010000445.1 GCA_013042495.1 Gemmatimonadota bacterium | reverse complement strand
CCGGTGATCCGTCTCAATCGCGTCACCGACGGGGCGCGCACCCCGGTGTACGTGAAGGCCGAATCGTTCAACCCGGGCGGCTCGGTGAAGGACCGGATCGGGGTGGCATTGATCGAGGCGGCCGAGAAGGAAGGACAGCTGCGACCCGGTGGCACCATTGTCGAGGGCACCTCCGGGAACACCGGGATCGGACTGGCCGTTGCGGCGGCCGTGAAGGGATATCGGTGCGTCTTCACGATCCCCGACAAGATGAGTGACGAGAAGGTGCGGCTCCTGAGGGCTTTCGGCGCAGAAGTGATCGTCACTCCGACCGTGGAGCCCGATCACCCTGAGTACTACGGCACCGTAGCTCGGCGAATCGCCGAGGAGACACCGAACGCGTTCCTCGCGGACCAGTTCTACAACCCGGTCAACCCGGAGGCCCACTACCTGACCACCGGCCCGGAGATCTGGGACCAGACGGAGGGCCGGATCACCCACTTCGTCGCTTCCCCGGGCACCGGCGGAACGATCAGCGGCGCCGGCCGATTCCTCAAGGAACGGAATCCCTCCGTTCGGGTGATCGCCGGCGACCCCACGGGTTCGGTCTTCGCCGGGTATTCCGAGACCGGCGAGATCGGCGAGGGGGCCGCCTACAAGGTCGAGGGCATCGGCAACGACCAGCTGCCCGGCACGCTCCACTTCGACTGGATCGACGAGTTCCGGACGGTCGACGATCGCACTTCCTTCGACATGGCACGCCGCGTCACGCGCGAGGAGGGGATGTTCGTGGGCGGATCAACCGGTCTCATCGTTCACATCGCGGCCGAAGTGGCCCGCGAGGTGGACGACCCGGATGCCTGCATCGTGGCTATCCTGTGCGATACCGGCGAGCGCTACCTGTCCAAGGTGTTCAACGACGAATGGCTCGAGGCCAACGGGATGGGCGACCTCGTGTACCGGCCCACCGCGACCTCGGGGCGAGAGAATGAGTGAGCTCATGAATGTGGCCGTCGTCCTGGGCGGGACGAACGAGGAGCGGAACGTATCGCTGGCGACCGGGCGGGCCGTCGTGGGCGCCCTCCGCGAGCGCGGCCACCAGGTCGTCGCGGTGGATCCGGCCCACGGAGCCGTGCCGCCTGAAGAAGAAGCCAGGATGTTGGGCGGGGCCGTCGGTGCGGATCCACCCGGAATCGAAGAGTTGGCCCGTCTTGGCGCTTCGGCCGTCGGAGCGGCCCTGGCGGACCTCCCAGCCGTCCGGAAGGCGGATGTCGTATTCCTGGCCCTGCACGGCGAGTTCGGGGAGGACGGCACGGTCCAGGGGCTGCTGGACCTCGCGGGGGTGGCGTACACCGGTAGCGGATGCCTCGGGAGCGCCGTGGCTTTTGACAAACGGGTCTCGAAAGAGCTGCTCGCGCACATGGGCGTGCCCACGCCGGCGTGGACTGCTGCGCATGACTCTGCGGCGGAGATCGTGGCCGCGCTCGACCTTCCCCTGGTCGTTAAGCCGGCCTCCGGAGGATCCACGGTCGGCCTCTCCGTGGTGCGGTCGAAGGACGAGCTGCAGCCGGCGATCGAACTGGCGGCGCGTTACGATGACGACGTCCTGTGCGAGGCGTTCATCGCTGGCCGCGAACTCACGGTCGCCGTCCTCGAAGGAGTGGCGTTGCCCCCGGTAGAGATCATCCCGAGTCACGAGATCTACGACTACGAGTGCAAGTACTCCGAAGGGATGTCCCGGTACGTGGCCCCCGCTGACCTCTCAGCCGCCGAGACGGAACGGCTGCAGGATCTCGCGATGCGGTCCTACCTGGCGCTCCGCCAGACCTCCTACAGCCGGGTCGACTTCCGGCGGGCGGAAGACGGTTCATTCTGGTGCCTGGAAGCGAACAGCCTACCGGGGCTTACGTCCACGAGCCTGGTCCCCAAGGCGGCGAAAGCCGCGGGCATAGGATTCCCCGAATTGTGCGAGCGGATCGCGCGCGCGGCGATGGACCGGGCGGGCCAGGGTTCGGGGCGCACCTGATGGGCTTCGCGGACCGGAGATACGGGGCGCGCCGGCCCGGCGGCCGCGGGGGCTGGAACGACGGGCCCCGTGGCTACGGAGGACCGGCCGGCGGCGGCGGTTTGTTCGGCTACACGCTCACCCCGTGGGTCAAGCGACTCCTCGCGGCGAACTTCGCCGTGTTCGTCGCGATCAGCGTGGTCGGCCTGCTCCCGTTCGAGTGGGCCGTGGACGTGCTCGGGTTCTCCACGCCCGATCTGTTCCGGCACCCGTGGTCGCCGGTCACCTACATGTTCGTTCACGCCAACCAGTTCGGGCACATCTTCTTCAACATGATCATCCTGTTCTTCTTCGGTCCGCCGCTCGAGCGGGCCTGGGGCGGGCGGGAGTTCCTGAAGTTCTACCTGGTGTGCGGCGTCGGCGCCGCTTTGACTTCGGTATTGCTGTACCAGTGGATCGGCCCCGTGTCGGTGATCGGTGCATCGGGCGCCCTGATGGGCGTGATGCTCGCCTTCGCGATGAAGTGGCCGGATGCGCGCGTCCTTCTGTGGTTCATCATCCCGGTCAAGGTCAAGTATCTCGTCGGCGTCATCATCATCCTCGACCTGTGGGCCACCCGCTCGGCGCTTGGCGGCGACCCGGGTGGGGGTGTGGCGACGTGGGCGCACCTGGGCGGAGCCGCCACTGCCTGGGTCTACCTGCGCTACGGAGATCGAATCGAAGCCAGGCTGCGCCGGATGAAACCTCGCCGGCCGAAACTCGGGGTGGAAACGGGAAGCTCGGCAACCGCAGGTGGAAGAACGACGGAGAAGCGGCACAAGAACCGCCCGGTGGACGGAGACGCGCTCGACAAAGTCGATCGGATCCTGGACAAGATCCGGGACTCCGGGATCGAGGCGCTGACCGCCGAGGAGAAGGCGTATCTGGATGACATGAGCCGTCGCTATCGCGGCTCGGACTGAGGCCGACGTCGCCCCTTTCCACGAGGCGAGGTCTTTTCTACTATGTGGCCCCCTGCGATGTGGCCCCGCCGCGCCGTAGGGGCCTTTTGGACGTGACCCCAGACAGGAGGTGAGGTGCGATGGGTACCGTGTACGGTTCCTCCGACATCAGAAATATCGCGGTTCTCGGTCATGGCGGCTGCGGGAAGACGACGCTGGTCGACGCCATGTGCTTCATAGCCGGTTCCACCACGCGGCGAGGCTCGGTAGAGAACGGCACCGCCCACACCGACTTCACTCCCGAAGAGCACGATCACGGCATTTCCATCAACCTGGCTGTGGCCCGTGCCGAGTGGATGGGCACGAAGCTCAACCTGATCGACACACCTGGATACCTGGATTTCTTCGGGGAGGTGGAAGCGGGAGTGCGCGTTGTGGATGGCGGCCTGGTCGTGGTGAGCGCCACGAGCGGGGTCGAGGTAGGCACCGAGCGTGTCTGGGCGGCCTGCGCGAGGCGTTCGCTGCCCCGCATGCTCTTCGTTTCCATGATCGACCGCGAGAACGCGAGCTTCGAGAAGTGCTTCGAGCAGATCCGGGATACCCTCTCGGGGGAGGCGATCCCGGTCGAGGTCCCCATCGGCTCCGGTGACGGATTCCGCGGGATCGTGAACCTGTTCTCGAACAAGGCCCACATCTACAAGACCGGTTCGGCCAAGGGCGATTACGAGGAAACGGAGATCCCGAGCGAGCTTCTCGACACGGTGGAGACGTACCGCGAGCAGTTGATCGAGACGATTGCCACCACCGATGACGAACTGTTGGAAGCGTACCTGGAGGGCGAGGAGCTGGACCGCGAGAAGGTCCTGGCGGCCATGTCGTCGGCCATGTGGCGCGGCGAGCTGTTCCCGATCTTCTGTGGTTCGGGCGAAACGGGCCGCGGCGTCCGTGCCGTCATGAACAAACTGGTAGAGCTCATGCCGTCGCCGGTCGATGCCGGGTCGGTCGAAGCCAGCTCCGCGAAGGGTGACGTCACCGAGCTCAAGCCGTTGGACTCGGAGCCGCTGGCGGCGATCGTGTTCAAGACGACGCAGGAGCCGCGGGTCGGCGAGCTGACCTACTTCCGGGTGTTTTCCGGTTCCGTGCGTGGCGGCATCACGGTCTCCAATCCCGGGCGTGCGGCGACGGAACGGCTCACTCACCCAGCCATTCCCGACGGGGGCAGCCGCTCGGAAGTCGAGGTCCTGCACGCCGGGGACATCGGAGTGGTCGCCAAGCTCAAGGACACCCATACGGGCGACACCCTGTGCGAGCAGGGCAAAGACCTTCGGCTCGCGCCGATCAACTGGCCCAAGCCGGACATCGCGATCGCGATCTTTCCGGCCTCGCGTGGAGAGGAAGACCGGCTGGCCAACGGGTTGAACCGGGTACACGAGGAGGACCCGACGTTCATCGCCGCGTTCGATCCGGAACTCGGCCAGACGATCGCCCACGGACTCGGCGAGCTCCACCTCAACGTCGCGATGGAGCGCTTGAAGCGGAAATTCAGCGTGAACGTGGAGACGGAGGCGCCGCGCATCGCCTATCGTGAGACGATCACGAAGAAAGCGCAGGGGCAGGGCCGGTACAAGAAGCAGACCGGTGGTCGGGGGCAGTACGGTGATTGCTGGCTTCGCCTGGCACCTCGCACCCGAGGCGAGGGCTTCGAGTTCATCAGCAAGATCGTTGGCGGTGTGATCCCCAGTAAGTTCGTGCCGGCCGTGGGCAAGGGAGTGCAGGAGGCACTCGCCAGGGGGATTCTGGCCGGGTACCCGGTGGTGGACGTCGCCGTGGAGTGCTACGACGGGTCGTATCACGCGGTGGACAGCTCCGAACAGGCCTTCAAGGTCGCGGGGTCGATGGCCTTTCAGAAGGTGGCCCGGGAAGCTCGTCCGATCATTCTGGAACCGATCCTGGAAGTGGAGGTCCGGACCCCCGAGGAGTTCATGGGCGAGGTCATCGGTGACCTCAATCAGCGTCGCGGCCGCATCATGGGCATGGACACGGACGGACACTGGCAGGTGGTGAAGGCCAAGGTTCCGCAGTCGGAGATGTACCGGTACTCGACGGCGCTGCGTTCGCTGACCCAGGGCAAGGGCGCGCATGCCAGGGACCTGACGGGTTACGAGCCGGCACCGGCGGACGTGACGCAGAAGATCATCGCCGAGGCGGCAGCCCGGAAGGAAGCAGAGAACCACTGAGCGCGGTGCTCGAGGAAGAGGCGAGGAAGTTTGGCGGGACACAGCAAATGGGCTCAGATCAAGCGCCAGAAGGCGGTCAACGATCAGGCCCGCGGAAAACGGTTTTCGAAGATGGGACGGGAGATCGCCGTGGCTGCCCGCCAGGGCGGCGGCGAGCCCAACTTCAATCCCCGGCTGCGCACGGCGATCGCCAACGCGAAAGCCGAGAACATGCCGCAGGCGAATATCGACCGCGCCATAAAGAAGGGCACGGGAGAGTTGCCGGGCATGACCTTCGAGGAGGCGACGTACGAAGGATACGGTCCGGGCGGCGTGGCGATATTCCTCGAATGCGTCACGGACAACACGAACCGTACGGTGGCCGAAATCCGGCATATCATGAGCAAGGGCGGCGGAAACCTCGGTCAGAGCGGCTCGGTGGCCTGGATGTTCGAGCGGAAGGGCCAGATCTATCTGGATGTGGAACGCTACGACGAGGAAGCCGCTCTCGAGTCGGCGCTCGGGGCCGGGGCCGAGGACATGATCACCGACGAAGGCGTGCACGTCCTCAGCACGTCGGTCGCGGATTTCCACGTGGTCCAGGATAGTCTTCGCGAGCAGGGAATCGAGTTCGAGGAGGCCGAACTGGCTCTGCTTCCGACCACGACGGTGAAAGTGGAGGGGCGAGAGGCGGAGAGGCTGATCAAGCTCGTGACGACGCTGGAAGAGCAGGACGACGTTTTGAAGCTTTACTCCAACTTCGAGGTGGATGACGAAGCGTTCGCGTCGCTCGAAAGCTGAAGCCAACCGGGTCGGGCGCGCAGTAGCTCGGCCGGCAGGCTAGAGACCCGGTGCGAGTCCTGGGGATCGACCCCGGATCCACGGTAACCGGGTACGGGGTAGTCGAAGGCCGGGGAACCGATTGCCGCCTCGTCGAATGCGGCGTGATTCGGTCGCCGCGGAAGGGTGATCTGGCCGTACGCCTCCTGCACATCTACAGTGACATACAGGCCGTGATCGAACGGTTGGAGCCGGATTGCATGGCCGTCGAGGGCGTGTTCTATCGAGAGAACCCGCGAACAGCGGTCGTTTTGGCGCACGCGCGAGGCGTAGCGCTTCTGGCTGGAGCGGAACACGGATTGGCCGTCGCGGAGTACCCGCCGGCGGAGATCAAGAAGGCCGTCGTGGGAACGGGGCGAGCTACCAAGACACAGGTGGGATTCATGGTACAGAAGCTCCTGGGGCTGGCGGAACCACCGCGACCCTCGGACGCATCGGATGGCTGTGCCGCAGCCCTGTGTCACTTGATCATCGGGACGGGACCGCTGGCCCGCCGCGACGGTGGGGCCGCCCTGTGATCAGCCGCGTGCGGGGAGAGCTGGCGGCCGTCCGGGGCGATCGGCTCGAGGTCATGACGGTGGCGGGGGTCGGCTACGAGATCATCGTCCCGGCGCGGGTGTTCGAGGGTCTTCCGCAACCCGGGGGAGAGGTCGACCTGCACACGGCGCTCGTTTCACGGGACGATGCGCTCGAGCTTTTCGGCTTCGGCAGTTCCGTGGACCGGGAGCTGTTTCTTCGCCTGCAGGGCGCCTCCGGCGTGGGTCCGCGCCTCGCGCTCGCGATTCTGGGTACACTTCCGGCGAAACGCATCGTCAGCGCGCTCCGGAGCCGCAATCACGAGACCCTGCAGTTGGTGAGCGGGGTCGGACGCAAGACGGCCGAACGGATGGCGCTTGAGCTCGCCGACAAGCTCGATGACCTGGCGACCCTCGCGGGGTCAGGGCCCGAGGACGAGCCACTCGAGGGTGGAGTGGCGGCACTGGAGGCGCTACGGGCCCTGGGGTACTCGCAAATCGAGAGCGAGAGCGCACTGCGAGCGGCGCGTCGCGAGGTCGATGGAGACGTCGATACCGAGGAGCTGATCCGAGCCGCCCTTCGGCACCTGTGATGGAAACCCCGGAGAGCCCGATGTCCGAACGCGTGGAAGTGACGACTCCCAGGCCACTTGAAGGGGAAGGGGGTCACGAGCGTTCCCTGCGCCCGGACCGGTTGGCGGAGTTCGTCGGGCAGGAGAAGGTGAAGGAGGCGCTGGACGTCTACATCCAGGCCGCCTTGCAGCGCCAGGAGGCCCTGGACCACACGCTGTTCTTCGGTCCGCCCGGTCTCGGCAAGACGACGTTGGCCATCCTGATGGCCCGCGAACTCGATGTGAATATCAAGATCACTTCGGGCCCGGTGCTCGAGAAGCCCGGCGACCTGGCCGGCCTCCTGACCAATCTCGAACACGGCGACATCCTGTTCATCGACGAGATACATCGCCTTCGGCCGGTCATCGAGGAGTATCTTTATCCGGCGATGGAAGACTATCGGATCGAGATCCGGCTCAGCGAGGGAGCCCGGGCTCAGACGGTTTCAATGAAGATCGAAGAGTTCACGCTGATCGGCGCCACCACCCGGTTCGGACTGCTCACCGCGCCCATGAGGGCACGTTTCGGGGTGATCGAGAGACTCAACTACTATCCGCCGGAGGAACTCCACCAGATCGTCGAGCGCTCTGCCGAGATATTCGGGGTTTCGATCGACCAGGACGGGGCGGCAGAGATCGCCCGCCGGTCCCGCGGCACGCCTCGCATCGCCAATCGGCTGCTGCGGAGAGTGAGGGACTACGCACAGGTGAAGTCGGACGGCCGGATCGACGGAGACACCGCGCGGAACGCGTTGGAAATGCTGAACGTGGACGAGTATGGCCTCGACGAGATGGACGCGCGGGTCCTTCGAGCCATCATCGAGAACTTCGGGGGCGGGCCGGTGGGGCTCGGTTCCCTTGCGGTAGCGGTGGGAGAGGACGCTTCCACGCTCGAGGAAGTGTATGAACCGTACCTGATTCAGAACGGCTATCTGCACCGGACGGCGCGTGGACGGGTGGCTACGCCCAGGGCCTTCCAGCGCTTCGGCTACGCGCTTCCACCGGACGGATCGCCGGCCCAGGCAGGACTGTTCGGGGATGACGCCTGAACCCGCATCCCCGCTACACACGGCCGATTTCGACTATCCGCTTCCCGAGGACCTCATCGCCAGCCATCCGGCGGATCGGAGGGACAAGAGCCGACTCCTGGTTCTGGACCGCGAGCAGCCGGGGATGGCGGATCGCCGGTTTCCAGACCTCCTCGATTACCTGACCGAGGGTGACGCCCTCGTGGTCAACGACACTCGCGTATTCCCGGCCCGGCTGGTCGGCCGGAAGCCTACCGGCGCGAGGGCGGAGATCCTGTTGCTCCGCCAACTGCCCGAGGAGAACGACGGACGTACGTGGCAGGCGCTCGTGCGCCCCGGCGGAAAGCTGAAGCCCGGCCGGGTGGTCGAAATCGCCGATGGGTTCGAGCTACGCGTCGAGGATTCGTTTCCGGACGGAAGCCGGCGCGTGCGCCTCCATGGAGCTGGGGACGCATGGGCCCTGGTCGAGCGCTTCGGACAGGTTCCGCTTCCTCCGTACATACAGCGTGCGGAGACCGCGGCGGACCGCGAACGGTACCAGACGGTCTATGCGCGAGAGCGAGGAAGTGTGGCGGCTCCCACGGCCGGACTCCACTTCACCACGGGCTTGATCGAGCAAACCGAGGCCCTCGGAATCAGCGTCGTTCCGGTCACGCTGCACGTGGGCGTGGGCACGTTTCGGCCGCTCGACGCCGAGGTCGTCGAGGAGCACCGGATGCATTCGGAGTGGTACCAACTTTCCGAAGCGTCGGCCCGAGTTCTCAACCGGACGCGCGCCGCGGGGCGCCGCGTGTGGGCCGTCGGGACCACATCAGCCCGGACGCTGGAGACGGTGGTCTCGTCGGACGGCTCCTTCGCCGCGGCAGGTGGGTGGACCGACCTCTTCATCTACCCCCCGTATCACTTTCGGGCGGTGGACGGATTGCTCACGAACTTCCACCTTCCACGATCCAGCCTTCTGATGCTGGTCGCGGCCCTGGTGGGACGGGACAGGGCGCTGGCGGCGTATCGGCACGCGATCGAACAGCGCTACCGATTCTATTCCTACGGTGACGCCATGCTGGTGGTGTGAAATGAGCGGATCGGACACGAGGTTCAGCGTCGGCGCCGTGGACGGCCGGGCTCGTGCCGGCCTCCTGAGGCTGGAGCGCGGCGAGATCCCGACCCCCTGCTTCATGCCCGTCGGCACGCAAGGAACCGTCAAGTCTCTCACGCCGGAAGACCTGCGCTCGATCGGCTCCCGCATCATCCTGGCGAACACCTATCACTTGTTTCTGCGGCCGGGCACCGAGGTGATGGCCGAAATGGGCGGGTTGCACCGGTTCATGCACTGGGACGGACCGATTCTCACGGATTCGGGGGGGTTTCAGGTATTCTCGCTCGCCCGTATCAATCGCGTCGAAGACGAAGGTGTGACCTTCCAGAGCCATATCGACGGATCCCGCCACCTTCTGACCCCCGAGCGAGCCGTGGAGATTCAGGCGGTGCTCGGATCCGACATCATGATGGCGCTCGACGAATGTCCGCCCGGACAGGCCGACCGCCCGACGGCGCGCGTGGCGTTGGATCGCACGATCCTGTGGCTCGAGCGCTGTCGCGCCCGGCACGCCGGGCTCGAGGAGGACGGTGGCGGGCGGGGCCTCCTTTTTCCGATCGTACAGGGAGCGTCGTTCGGCGACCTGCGGCTGGAATCCCTGGAGAGAACGCTGGAGTTGGGCGAATGGAGTGGCATCGGCATCGGGGGCCTGTCCGTCGGTGAGCGCAAGGACGTGACCCTGGAGATGTTGGACGTGCTTGAGCCGGCGCTGCCGCGGCCGCTGCCGCGCTACCTGATGGGTGTCGGCTACCCGGAGGATCTCGTGGAGGCCGTGAGGCGCGGGGTGGATATGTTCGACTGCGTGGCACCGACCCGGAACGGTCGCAACGGCACGGCGTTCACGCGCGACGGCAGACTGAACGTCAAGAGGGCGGGGCTGGCCCGTGACAGGCGGCCCCTGGACCCGGATTGCCGATGTGAATGCTGTCGGAACTACACACGGGCGTATCTGCGCCATTTGTTCGTGGCGGACGAACTCCTGGGACTGCGCCTGCTGTCACTTCACAACCTGGCGTTTCTGATAGACCTGGCGGCCGAAGCCCGTGACGCGATTCTCGCTTCGGCGTTCGAGGCCTGGGCGGACGCCTGGTTAGAGCGATACCGGTCTGGATCCGTTAAGTTATTGGGCTGAACCGAACCACTGAACCACGCAAGGCTATGCCCGCTTGCCGCGGGAACGGGCCACCAGGAGACGAAAAGTGCTGATCCTATCACTTCTTCAGGCGCAGACGCCGGCCGCGGGGAATCCGTTCGGCACCGTATTCATGTTCGGCGCCATATTCCTGATCTTCTACTTCCTGCTCATCAGGCCACAGAGGAAGCAGCAGAAGTCGCACGATGAGATGGTGAAGTCTCTGAGCCGGGGCGATGAGGTCGTCACGATCGGTGGGATCATCGGCAAGATCATCCACCTGACGGACGACCGCATGACGATCAAGACCGCGGATGACACGCGTCTCGAGGTCGAGCGGTCCAAGGTCGGACGCAAGGCCGGCGACTCGCAGACCGACGGCTGAGATTGGCTGCGGGCCCGGGGAAGAGACGGCTGACGTGAGCGTTCGCGACGTACGATACCTGGGGGATCCGGTTCTGCGGGAGAAGTGCCAGGAGGTTGAGGCCTTTGACACAGACGTCCGGGCCCTCGTGGGGGATCTCCTCGAGACGATGTATGCGGAAGACGGAATCGGACTGGCCGCGCCCCAGATCGGCGTGCCCCTTCGGGTCTTCGTCTACGACGTCCGGGACGACGAGATCGAGCCCGGAGTACTCGTAAACCCGAGAATCGTGGAGGCGACCGGCAAGCAGAAGGAAGTGGAAGGCTGCCTGAGCATTCCCGGTCTGGATGAAGTCGTGGAGCGTAGCGGCCATGTCGTGGTCGAGGGTCTGGATGGGGCCGGCGAGCCGGTGCGCGTCGAAGCGGAGGGGCTACTGAGCCGCTGCCTTCAACATGAATGCGACCACCTAGATGGCGTGTTGTTCATCGACCGGGTGAGTCCCCTCAAGCGTCGTATGCTTCTCAAGAAGTGGTCGAAGATGGACGAGTCGGTACGGTAGACACCTACCGGAAGCGCTTTCGCGGAATCTGCGGAGACAACGTATGAGGATCCTCTTCTGGGGTACGCCGGACTTTGGCGTGCCGTCTCTACGGGCCCTCCAGGAGGAGGGTCACGCGGTCGTAGCCGTGGTCACCCAGCCGGACCGGCCGGCCGGGCGAGGGCGGTCGGTTCGCCCGGGCGCGATCAAGACGGTGGCGGAGGAGGAGGGCATTCCGGTTCTCCAACCGGAGAAGCCTCGCGGGGATGCGTTTCTGGCACGGCTCCGCGACCTGGGGCCCGAGTTGTCGGTCGTGGCGGCTTACGGCGAGATACTCACCGAGGAAGTCCTGGCCGTTCCGTCGCGGGGCTCGGTCAACGTCCACGGCTCCCTGCTCCCCGAGTTGCGGGGCGCGGCGCCCGTGAACTGGGCGATCATCCGGGGTCACGAACACTCCGGCGTGACGATCATGAGAATGGTCCGCGAATTGGACGCCGGGCCAGTGCTGTACCGCGTGGCGGTGGAGCTGCCGCCCGACGTGACGGCAGGCGAGCTGTACGAGATGCTCTCGGAGATCGGCGCGACGGCACTGGTCGAAGCGCTGGCCCAGATGGAAGCGGGTGTTCTGAACGAAGAGCCTCAGGTGCATGAGGGGGCCACGTACGCGCCCAAGATGAGTCGGGAAGGGGCCCGGCTGGACTGGCGTCTTCCCGCGACCGAACTGGATCGGTGGATCCGCGGGTGTGATCCCTGGCCAGGGGCGTGGTCCACCGTCGGAGGGCAGCCCGTGCAGGTCTTCGGCCCGGGGCAAGTCTCCTCCGCCGGCGAGGGTCCGCCAGGAACCGTGCTGGTCGCGGAAGCGAAGCGAGGTCTCGTCGTGGCCACGGGATCGGGTGCGATCCGACTCCGGGAAGTGAAGCCTGCGGGTCGGCCCCGCATGACGTCGGAGGCGTGGATTCATGGCCGGGGCATCGCGGAGGGTCAGTCGTTCGAGTGAACGTGCCGCTCCTTCATGTCATCGTGACGGACGACGTAGCCGACTCGCCGGAATTCCCGGCGAACGCTGAAACCCTCCTCGCGGCTGGCGGCGATCGGGTCGCCCTCCACCTCAGGCTGAAGCGCGCAAGCGGAAGGGACTTCCATTCACTGGCCGTGCGACTCCGCCGTGCCGTGGCCGGCTCCGGCGGATGGTGCGTGATCAATGGCCGGGCCGACATAGCGCTCACCGCCCGTGCGGAGGCCGTGCAGCTCGGAACCGGATCGATTCCGGTGGCCGCCGTTCGTGTACTCCCGGGACGGGGCTTCGCCATTGGAGCCTCGGTACATTCGGCCGAAGAAGCGCGGCTGAGTGTCTCGGAAGGAGCCGATTACCTGGTCGCCGGATCCGTGTTCCGCACGGCCTCCCACCCGGACAGGGATCCGGCTGGCGTGGCGCTGGTCACGTCGTGCGCCGAGGCAGGTGTGCCGGTCGTCGGAGTCGGGGGTATCGACGCGATCAACGCGCGGCAGGTGGTCGCGGCCGGCGCTATGGGAATCGCCGTCATTCGCGCGGTCTGGCAGGAACCATCGCCGGTGGACGCGGCACTCGGGCTGCTCGACGCCGTGAGTGCGGCCAGGGAACAGGAGGACGAGGGCGCATGCTGAGGGTAGAGGTTAACGGAAAGGACCGGGAGGTCAGGGACGGACGCACCGTAGCCGGACTCCTGGAAGACCTGGAGCTGGACGGCCGGCTGGTGGTCGTCGAGCTCAACCGAGAGATCGTCCGGCGAACCGAAATTGAGGATGTCGCGCTGCAGGACGGGGATCGTATCGAGATCGTCCACTTCGTGGGCGGCGGCTGAATCACCCACACGAGCATCGAGCGGAACCATGAACACGGTCAATGACATCGGGCAGGCGGCGGATCCGAATCCTCTGACGATCGGCGGACGGGCGTTTGGATCACGACTGATGGTCGGCACCGGCAAGTACAGGGACGCCGAACAGACGGTCGCCGCCTTGAGGGCCTCGGGCGCGGAGATGGTCACGGTAGCGGTCCGGCGAGTGGATCTCGACGCTTCCAGCGAGGAGAGTCTTCTGCACCACCTGGACCCGACCGAGTTCTTCCTCCTGCCCAACACAGCGGGTTGCTATACGGAAGAAGACGCGGTGCGTTACGCTCGACTTGGACGGGAAGCTGGACTCAGCGATTGGGTAAAGCTCGAGGTCATCGGCGATCAGGAGACGCTGCTTCCCGACACGGAGGCGCTGCTCGCGGCGACCCGGACCCTGGTCGCAGAGGGCTTCACGGTGCTCCCGTACACCAACGACGACCTGATCACGGCCCTGAAGCTGCAGGAAGCGGGCGCGGCTGCCGTCATGCCGCTGGCCTCACCGATCGGGAGTGGGCTCGGCCTGCTCAACCCCGTGAACATTCGAATTCTCAAGAGCCGCCTGGACGTTCCGATCATCGTGGATGCCGGCGTCGGAACCGCCTCGGACGCGTGTGCCACGATGGAGTTGGGCGTCGATGGTATCCTCATGAACACAGCGCTCGCAGCGGCGGAGCACCCCGTGCTCATGGCCGGGGCGATGCGCCAGGCGGTTGAGGCCGGCCGCGCCGCCTGGCTGGCCGGTCGCATGCCGAGGCGAGAGTGGGGCGTGCCCTCGAGCCCGTCCGCGGGCATGCTGGGTTGAGCCAAGACCGGGAGAAAATGGGGGAAGATCCTCGCGTTGCCGCCTTTCAGATCTTGTGCGACGTGGCTCGCGGCGAGTTCGCCGACCGCGCCGCCACGCGCCACCTGGCGGACCTGCGCGGCGCCGACCGCGGTCTGGCTCTGGAAATGGCGTACGGGGCGATCCGACTGCGTTCCCGGCTGGACACCGAGCTGACGCACCTGCTCGACCGGCCGATGAGCAGCATCGATTTGCCGGTGCTGCAGTGGCTGCGGCTCGGGCTGTACCAGGTCCGGGAGACCCGCGTCCCCGATCATGCCGCTGTGGACCAGACCGTCCGGGGCCTAAAGACGACCGTGGGACCCCGGGCCAGCGGATTGGCGAACGCGGTCCTCCGCAGAGCGATCCGCGAAGGTCCCCGGGAAGCGGCATTCCCCGACTGGGACGCCGATCCCGAGGGATACCTGACGACGTGGGGGTCGCATCCCGGCTGGCTGATCCGGAGGTGGCTGTCCCGCTGGCCGCTTGCCTCGGTTCGTCGTCTGGTCGAGAATGATAACCGGGCACCGCCCGTGACGGTGCGAGTCCTCGATGCAGAGGCGGATCACGACCGCGATCTCGCCCCCGTCGACGGCGTTCGGTTGGTACCGGAGCCCGACTGGCGCGGCGTCTTTCGTCTTCGTGAAGGGCTGCCGGAAACGGCGATCGGGAGTATTCCGTCCGTGGTGCAGGACCCCGCCGCCTCCGCGGTGGTAGACTACGTGGGCGACCGATTCCTCGGTCCGGTTCTGGATGCCTGTGCCGCGCCGGGTGGTAAGGCGATCGGCCTGGCATGGCGTGCACCGGCGGCACGGCCGTTCGTGGCCGCGGACATCAGTGGTGGCCGGCTGGACCTGCTGCGCGAGCCGATCGCTCGGCTCGGGTTGAATGTCAGCCTGTTGCGAACGGATGCGCGCTCCCCGGCGATCGACGGCGCTCGGACCGTCCTGCTCGATGCACCGTGCACGGGAACGGGGGTGCTGCGCCGCCGGCCGGACGCCCGCTGGCGCCTCGATCGGGGCAAGCTCGACTCGCTCGTGGCGCTGCAGAGCGAGTTGCTGGACGGGCTGGCGGAAAGCGTCGAGCCGGGGGGACTGCTGGTGTACGCCACGTGCTCCCTTGAACCCGAGGAGAACGAGGGCCAGGTCGACAGATTTCTGGCGAGGCACCGCGACTTCAGGAGGGAGCCGCCGGAGCCGACGTGGGTACGTGATGGAACGACGGATGCGATCGGCGACCTTCGGGTGCTGCCGTGGAAATGGGACACCGACGGAGCGTTCGCGAGCCGTCTGAGGCGTTCTTAGAAGAGCGCCCGGGGCCCGAACCAAAAGGGGAACAAAGGATGAGCTACAGGCGGCGCCGTGGGTTGGGTGGCGGAAGGGGTGGAAGAGGCGGAGATCGCACTTCGGGTTCGCCACCGGAGGAAGAGGCGACGGGCGGGACTCAGGAGCATCGGGAACCGGGGGGCGGGACGGCGGCCGCCGCGGCTCCGCCCCGCACGCAGACCCTGTCCGAGCTATTTGCGAGGGAGCCGTCGCCGGAGCCCGTGGCGAACGGAGGGGGTAGACGATCGAGGCGGTGGCTCATTTCAGCCGCGGTCGTGGCAGCGTTCTTCGGAGGTGGCTACCTGGCGGCTGCGCAGTGGGTGTTGCCGGGCGGGAGAGTCGAAGAAGATGCATCGCTCGTGAAGGTGCCGGAACTCGTAGGCCTGACCGAAGACGAGGCACAAGGCCGCCTGGAACGACTTGGGCTCGAGTACACGGTCCGTTCGGGTGTGACTCATCACCTGGCCCCGGAGGGGGCTGTCCTGGCGCAGGACCCGCTACCCGGGCAGTACGCGCGGCCCGGAGCGCCGATCTACGTGTCCCTGAGCCGAGGTCCGGAGCTCCATGTCCTTCCGGACGTTTCGGGGCTCTCGCAGCGGCAGGCGGTCATCGTGCTCGAGCGCCTCGGGTACGAGGTGGCGGTCGAGCGCAAGATCCATACGCTCGAGGGAGGCAAAGCCATCGAGACGCGTCCGGAGGCCGGAACTGAACTGGCCGTTCCCGCCGAGGTTACGCTGGTGGTCAGCGAGGGGGGTCCCGTGGTGCGCGTGCCGGATCTGGTCGGGCGGCACGTGGACGACGCCCAGGGCGCGCTGTCGGCTGCCGGTCTGGAGCTCGGGGCGATCACGTATGATCCGCAGGCGCTCGGGGCTCCGGGGAGAATCGTGGGCCAGTACCCGCCTCCGGACTATAGCCTGCGCGAGGGAGGCACCGTGGAGGTGAGGGTGGCCGGCGACGTGAACCGGGTGGACCCGACGCGTCGCTGGTACGAACGGCAGGATCAGAACCGATGAGCGGGGCGGCGCACAAGTGACCTGGCAATCCTTCTTCCTGGATCACTGGCCGTACAAGCTCGGCGCCGTGTTCATCGTCTTCTTGCTGTGGCTCGATCTCACAGCCGGCGAACGGCAGTCGCAGGAGGTGGTGACCCGGCTCGTTATAGACGTGCAGGATTCCGCGTGGGTGCTGCTCGAGGCCCCGGATGCCGTCGCAACGACCTTCCAGGGTCGGAACCGAGATCTCCTGGCTCTCATCGGCGACGAGCCGGAGGTCAGAATCGGCATTCCGAGGGTCACCGGTCCCGTAATGCGAGTGGCCCTCGACCCTGGCCAGGTCGCGTACGATCGGGAGATGGGTGTTCGTGCCACCCTGGTTGTTCCGACCTCCGTGGAGCTTCAGCTGGAGCGGTTGGCGGAGCGCCGCGTGCCCGTAGTACCCGACCTCGTCACCGTTCCGGCCATGGGATTCACCGTGATGAGACCTCTGCTCGTCGAACCGGACAGCGTCACGGTGAGGGGCGGAGCGTCCCAGGTCGAGGCGATCCGCCAGGTAGTTACGCGGCGGGTGTCGCTCGAGGACCTTCAGCACGCGGTCATGAGGGACGTTCCCCTGGAAGTCGCCGCCGGGGTGCGCGGCATCGAGATCGATCCTCCGAGCGTTCTGGTCACCGTGCCCGTGGATTCGCTCGTCGTGCGGCAGGTGAGACTCCCCATCCGGGCTGCGGGCGCCGCCGCGGGCCGCGTGAGAGTGCAGCCGGACTCGGTGGATGTGGTGGTGCGCGGTGCCGCAGCCGCCGTGCGACGGCAACTCGACTCCATTTCGTGGGCCACCGTTCAGGTGGAAGCGGTGCCGTCGGGCCCCAGCCTGGCGCCCGTCACGGTGGAGCTTACGACCGGGGGATTCGTGTCTGCGTCGCCGCGCCCGGAAGAGGTGACCGTCAGACCGAACGGGTCCTGACGCATGAGCTTCCGGGGAGGGCCCGTCCTCGGGATCGAGTCGTCGTGCGATGAAACCTCGGCAGCCGTGGTTTGCGAGGGTCGGGTCATGGGCCACGTCATCCTGTCCCAGGACGCCCACGCGGTATTCGGTGGGGTGGTACCGGAGATCGCCGCGCGGCAGCACCTGGTCCACATCGACGGAGTGGTCGCGCAGGCACTGGACGAGGCAGGAGTCCGGCCCGCGGGCCTCGCAGGAATCGGTGTCACGGCCGGCCCCGGACTTGTTGGGGCTCTCCTCGTGGGTCTGAACTGGGCGAAGGGATTTGGCTATGCTCTCGGGCTTCCCGTGGTGGGAGTGCACCACATGGAGGCCCACCTGTACGCGAATTCTCTGGAATCGTCGAACGCGACTCCTCCCTTCGTTGCGCTTCTGATTTCGGGCGGCCACACCCTGCTTCTGTATGCGCC
>JABDQB010000442.1 GCA_013042495.1 Gemmatimonadota bacterium | reverse complement strand
AATGCCCGGCACGAAAGGCCTTTGGCGCATGTCGCTCGGCCAGGGCCTCCGCGAATTCCCGATACCGGTCGACGCGGGCCGGAAGATCCGCGTGCGTACGAAACGAGAGGTCGGGAACGAAGACGGTGAAGTGTCGGCCCAGCCTGGACATACCCTCGCGATAGTACCCGGGGTGCACCCCGAGGCCCGGAAGGAAGATGACGGGCTCCCCGTCGCCGTGGACTTCCACCGGGACCTGGAGACCGTCGAACCTGAAGGATTCATGCCTCACCGCCATTCCAGATCCTACGCCCGGTCTGCGCCGGGGGCAATCAACCCGGCGGGCGCCCTGTGGCCCGTTTCGGCACCGGCCGGTAGGTTCAGGCCCTTGAATATCGGTTGATCGACAACGCGACACTCAGGGTGAAGATACTTCGTGACTGACACCATGGGCCTGGTTTCTCTGCGGCGACCACGCAGGACGCATGGAGGTGAGGTGCCTCCGGTGCCCGTGATGCGACGTGCGTTCATAGAGACCTATGGATGCCAGATGAACATCGGAGACTCGGAGCTCATGGCGGGGTCGCTTGCCCGCCAGGGCTACGTCACGGTTGACGATCCTGCCAGCGCTGACGTGATCGTGGTCAACACCTGCGCCATCCGTGAGCATGCCGAGACGCGCGTGCTCGGAAGGATTGGACAGTTGCAGGTGCACCGAAGAGATCGCCCGGATCTAGTCCTCGCGGTCACGGGCTGCATGGCTCAGCGTCTGGGTGCGGACCTCCTCGAAAACACGGCCGGCGTAGACATCGTGGCAGGGCCGGACTCGTATCGGAAGCTGGGCGACCTGGTGGACGAGATGCGCTTCGGCGCGCTCCCGCGAGGACAGATGCTGCTGGCCCTGGACGAGACGGAAGCCTACGAAGGCGTGCCTGCCATCCGGAGGGAGGGGGTGACCGCTTGGGTCACCGTACAACGCGGATGCGATCATCGCTGCACCTTCTGTATCGTTCCCTATGTGCGGGGGGGCGAGAAGAACCGCGATCCCTCGGCGGTGCTCCGCGAGGTTCGGGACGCCGTGGCCGACGGCTATACGGAGGTGAGCCTCCTCGGGCAGACGGTGAATTCGTATCGCTCGGGCGACTGGGATTTCGCGCGACTGCTGCGGGCCGTTGCGCGAGTGGACGGAGTCAGGCGGGTTCGCTTCACGTCTCCGCATCCGAACGATGTCACGGACGAGATGGTGGCCGTGATGGCCGAAGAATCGGCCGTCTGCCCGCAATTGCATCTCCCCGTCCAGTCGGGGTCCGACCGGGTCCTGAAGAGAATGGTGCGGCGCTACACGGCCCGGCAGTTCCTCGATACGGTGGACCGGGTGAGGGAGGGTGTGCCGGGCGTCGCGCTCAGCACCGACGTCATCGTGGGTTTTCCGGGAGAAACGGAGGAGGACTTCGAGGCCACCCTGTCGCTGCTTCGGCAGGTCCGGTTCGATGACGCGTTCCTGTACCGGTATTCACTGCGCGAAGGCACTCCGGCGACGCGCCTGCCCGAGGGTGACTTCGTGAGCGAGAAAACGTCGGGCAGGCGGCTGGAGGAGGTGATTTCTCTGCACCGGGGCATACAACGCGAGATCAACGGGTCGATTCTGGGCTCCGTACACGAGGTACTGGTCGAACGGCCGGCCCGTTCTGCGGGGGATGTCCTGGGTCGTACGGAGACCGGCAAGGTCGTGGCCTTCCCCGGTGATCCCGGGTGGAGAAACACGTACCGCACGGTCCGCCTGACCTCTACGAGCGGGCCGACGTTCCGCGGCGTGGTCGCGTCATGAGTTCCATCGGCCGGAGAATGCTGTTCGTCGCCGCTTTTTCGGCGGTAGCCGCCGTCTTTGCAGTCCAGAACGGCGCCGTTCACGTACCGCTTCATCTCGGGATCGTGCGGCTCCGTTCCGTCTCCCTTCCCGTCGTCGTATTCACGGCGATCGTCGTAGGCATGTTGATGGTGCTCCTCGCCGGCCTGCGGGCCGATTTGAAGACGCGGAGGATGCTCCGCCGTTACCGTGACGCGCTGAGCGGCGCGTCCGAGGAGCCCTGACCCCGAAGGTCGGCGCAAGCCCCCGCCGCGTCCCGCCTCTACTTTGCCTCGCCCTCTCGACATCGCTGGGTGTCGCTTTGGGTCTCCGGTTTCCGGGTGCCGGGCCGTTCGCCTGGGCCATCGTCGGATCACTGCTTCTGAGTGCAGCCTCGGCAGCCGCGCTGCGAGCAACGGCCATGCGGTCCCGGCCGGGGCGCATGCGGGCGCTCGCCATCGTGGCGCTGGCGGCCGGACTGACGGCGGGCGGCCTCCTCGGTTCGTCGGCGGGGAGGAGAGCGGCCGCGGCTTGCGCCCGCGAACTCGCGACGGGCGATGGCATTATCGCAGTGGGTGCAGCGCGGGAGAGCTCCTTCCCGTCACGATCGAGTCGCCTTACGCTGATTGGCGCGACCGTCCAGGAGGGCGGGGGACCCCGCCGATGTCTCATCCCCCGGCTGGTGGTGCGGGTGGACAGCGTACGAG
>JABDQB010000440.1 GCA_013042495.1 Gemmatimonadota bacterium | reverse complement strand
TTCCGCTCACCGCGCAGCTCGTCGTGGGGCTGAGTCCGACCTGGGACTGGAACCTGTATGGCGGGATCGCCCTCGCGTTCAAGGCCGCTTGCAACGTCAGCAACGACGCCGGGGACAAGGCGGACTGTGACGAGGCGGCCCCCAGCTGGACCTTCAACAGCACGGAGTGGAGCGTTCCCTTCGGCACGAGTTTCTCGTACGCTTTCACGCGATCCGCGCTCACGGCTGATTTCCGCTACTCGTACGGCTTGAGCAATGCCATCGACAACCTTCGCCTGAAGAACCGGTCGTGGCAGTTCATCCTCCGGTGGGGCTTCGGGGTCTGACGACGCGTGGCTCGGGAAAGACGCCGGAAGGATCCTGACAGGGACGACCTGGGAGCGTCGTCGGGGGACGGACCCGGTCTTCCGACCCGTATCTGGCGTTCGGTGTTTGGCACCCCGCTCACCCCCCGCACGGAGCGGGAACAGAAGCGCGTCGTACTCAACCACCTTCTACTCCACAATCGGCCGGTGCGTCTGCCCGAGCGCACGATCGCGTTCCGGCACACCTTCGGACTCGGGGGCATGTCGGCCACGCTCGTCGGGCTGCTGATCCTCACGGGCGTGCTGCTCATGTTCGTGTACGAGCCCTCACCCGACCGAGCCTATGGGTCGATCGAGGCGCTGCGCCGGAACGTGCGGTTCGGGGGGCTCGTGCGGAACGTTCACTACTGGAGCGCCAATCTCCTGGTGTTCATCATGTTCCTGCACCTGCTGCGGACGTTCTTTACGGGTGCGTTTCATGGGACTCGCCAGTTCAACTGGGTCATCGGCGTGCTTCTTCTCCTGGTCGTCCTCGCGGCGAACTTCACGGGCTATTTGCTTCCGTGGGACCAGCTGTCGTTCTGGGCGATCACGATCGTGACGGGAATGCTGGGCTACGTGCCATGGATAGGGGACGGGCTGATCAGGCTCGCGCGGGGTGGCGCGGAGATCGGCAGCGCGACGCTGATCAATTTCTACACGTTTCACACGACGGTCATCCCGGTGACGATCGTAGGCCTGATGGCGTTCCATTTCTGGCGCGTCCGCAAGGCTGGCGGGGTCGTAATTCCGTATTCGCCAGACGAAGATCCCGCGGAGAAACCCGAGACCGTGCTATTCGTGCCGTCGCTCCTGGTGCGGGAATTCGTGACGGGACTCGTCCTGGTCGCCATCGTCATGGTCCTGGCCGTGACGTTCGACGCCGGGCTCGATGCCGCCGCGAATCCGGGCATGAGCCCGAACCCGGCCAAGGCCCCCTGGTACTTTCTGGGCCTGCAGGAGCTGTTGCTGCATTTCCATCCCACGTGGGCCGTGGTCATCCTCCCGGGCCTGGCGCTCCTGGGTCTGATCGCCATCCCCTACCTGCGGTACGATGAGCCGATGGAGGGGGCATGGTTCGTATCCGAAACCGGCCGGTCGCTGGCCACGGCGGGCGCGCTCGCGGCCGTCGCCCTCACCCCGGTGTGGGTGCTGGTGGACGAATACGTCGCTGACTGGTCCGGTTGGCTGCCCGGACTGTCCCCGGGTCTCTCGGAGGGTCTTGTGCCGGCGGTCGTGGCGGCCGGCATCACCTGGGCCGTAATCCGGTTGGCGGGCCGGCAGTACGGCGGGAACCGGCAGGAAACTCTGCAGGCGGCCTTCGCCTTCCTGGCCACTGCGCTCGTGATCCTCACGGCAGTGGGCGTGTGGTTCCGGGGCGAAGGCATGGCGCTCGGCTGGCCATGGACACCGTGAGGAGGCCCTCGTGATGGTTGATCGGCGTGACGAGCGACCCGTTCCTTCTCAGGACGCGGATACGAGCCGGCGCTCGTTCCTCTCGCGCCTGTGGCTGGGCCTGGGCGGCCTGGCGATCGCGGAGTACGTATGGCTGATGGTCGAGTTTCTTCGACCGCGCCCTGATCCCCTGGAGGCCGCGGGTGTTCTGGTGGCCGGTCCCGTCGAACAGTTCGAGCTGGACTCGGTCACCGCCTTTCCGGCCGGCAGGTTCTACCTCACAAGGCTCGCCGATGGCGGCTTTCTGGCCGTTTCGCGTGAGTGCACGCATCTGGGATGCACGGTTCCCTGGATGGCGGACGAGGGCCGGTTCGTGTGCCCGTGCCACTCGTCGGCCTACGACATTCGAGGCGACGTCTTGAGTCCGCCCGCGCCGAGGGCCCTCGACCTGCACCCCGTGCGCATCGAGAACGGGATCGTGAAAGTCGATACGGGACGCACCCGGAAGCGGCGGTACTTCGAGGCGTCGCAGGTGGCGCGCGTATGACGGGCGACCCGATGCGTCGTTGGAAGATCGCCGGCGTCGTGGCCACGGCCGTGATCGTGCTTTCGTTGCCCGTGTACGCGGTGAGGGAGGACCGTCAGCGCGCGGTGTGGGATGCCGCCGAGTTGGCGCCGGCGTTCACGTTCGTCGGACGTGACCGGTGCGCCGAGTGCCACGAGGAGGAGACCGAGGCCTGGGTGGGCTCGGACCACGACAACGCGATGGCTCCCGCGGACTCCGCCAACGTGCGCGGCGACTTCAGCGACGTGGAGGTCGAGCACAGGGGAATCAGTAGTCGGTTCAGCATGCGCGACGGGCGCTACTTCGTGTACACGGAGGGGCCCGGCGGCGAGATGGCCGAATTCGAGATCGCCTACACGTTCGGCTGGGAGCCGCTGCAGCAATACCTGATCGCTTTCCCCGGGGGGCGATACCAGGCGCTGAGCCTGGCGTGGGACACGGAACGTGAGGAGTGGTTCCACCTCTATCCGGACCGGGACATCCCGGCGGACGACTGGCTTCACTGGACGCGCAGCGCACAGACCTGGAACGGCATGTGCGCCGAGTGCCATTCCACGAACCTGCGCAAGGGATTCGAACCGGAGACCAACTCGTTCTCGACCACGTGGTCGGAGATCGACGTGAGCTGCGAGGCATGTCACGGTCCGGGCTCGCGCCACTCGGAGTGGGCCGATCTGCCACCGATGGCCCGCCCGCAGGTGGCGGACTACGATCTCGCCGTGCCGACGTCCGGCATCACCTCGCGGCAGCAAGTCGAACTGTGCGCACCGTGCCACTCACGTCGCACCGAGCTCGGCGACTATGCGCACGGCAAGGCCGACCTGATGGACCACCTGATTCCGGCCCTGCTGGAAGAGGACCTGTACCAGGCCGACGGGCAGATCCTCGACGAGGTGTACGTTTGGGGATCGTTCGTGCAGAGCAAGATGTACCGGAACGATGTGCAGTGTTCGGACTGCCACGACGCCCACAGCCTCGAGCTTCGCTTCGAAGACAACGAGCTCTGCGCCCAGTGTCACCGGGCCGACACGTACGATGTCTTCGAGCACCACTTCCACGAAGACCTGACCGAGGCGGGCGAGCCGAACGAGGGCACGCTGTGCGTGAAGTGCCACATGCCCGAGCGGCCCTACATGGTCGTCGATTGGCGGGCGGATCACAGCCTGCGTGTCCCGCGGCCCGACCTGACCCTGGAGATCGGGACGCCGAACGCGTGCACGGCCTCCGGGTGCCACGAAGACGAGACGGACCGGTGGGCGGCCGACTACTACACGGAGTGGTACGGCAAGGCGAAGCGGTCGCACTATGGGACGACCCTGGCGGCGGGACGTGACGGTGAACCCGGCGCCGGAGCCGAGTTGATCCGGCTGGCAGGCGACCCGCTCTACCCGACGCTCGTGAGGGCGACGGCTCTCGGTTTGTTGCAAAGATATTCCGGCATCGAAGCCACGCGGGCGATCAACACGGCCCTGCAGGACGAAGAGGCGCTCATTCGTTACACGGCCGCGACGGCCCTGAACGCGGCGGACCCTGCCGAACTCGTGGAGCTCGTGGCGCCGTTGCTCTTCGACCCGACGAAAGCGGTGCGCGGGCAGGCGGCGGTTCGGCTGGCCACCGTGCCACGCGAGTTGCTGAAGCCATACCAGCTCGAGGCCCTGGACGAAGCCACGCTCGAGTACGAGCAGACGATGCGCTACTCGCTCGACTTCCCGTTCGCCGGCCACAACCTGGCCAACCTGTACGTGGCCAGGGGAGATGCGGCCCGGGCCGAGGAGTACTACCGCCGCGCGATCGAGATCGACGACCTGTTCATTCCGGCCAAGATGAACCTGGCCGTGCTGTACAACTCGCAGGGCCGGAACGAGGAGGCTGAGGACTTGCTGCGCGGGGTCCTCGAGGACTATCCCGACGACCACGATGCCGAGTATTCGCTCGCCCTCCTGCTCGTGGAGACAGGGCGGGCGGAAGAGGCGCTTTCCTGGCTGAAGCGCGCGGCGGACGGCATCCCGGAGCGCATCCGGATCCGCTACAACCTGGGCCTTCTGCAGCAGCAGCTGGGCCGCCTGGCGGAGGCCGAGGAAAGCCTGAGGGCGGTGGTCGATGCCGAGCCACGCAACCTGGACTATCTGTATGCCCTGGCGGACCACTACGCGAAGCGCGGCGACTTCCGAAGAGCCCTGGCGGTCGCCGACCGGATGATCGCCACGAACCCGGGCGCCCAGATCGGGCGTGACATGAAGGCAGCGATCGAGCAGGCGATCGCGCAGGGCGGTGGGCGCTGACCTTGGGGGCGCTCGGCGACCAGGTACGGAGAAGACTGACGAAGAGGGTGGCGTTTCCTCTTCTGAACCGCCTGCTCGAAGACCGGGGTGAGCGCCTGTACCACTACTCGGCTGAGATGGACCGCCTGTTCCCCATCCGCACGTTCGACTGGAGAACGTATCGGTATCTGTCTTCCGGGGACCTCGACTCCGATCACTGGTGGCGTTCACTGGGCAACCTGGACGTCGGCGGAGGCACGATCCTGGATGTCGGTGCGAATACGGGCTACACGTCGGCCTGGTTCTCCACGATCGCCGATCGTGTGTACGCCATTGAGCCGGATCCCGACAATGTGGACATCCTGCGCGAGCAAATCAGAATCCGGGGTCTCACGAACGTCGAGATAAGGGAATGCGCCGTCAGCGATGCGCCGGGTCGGGTCGAGCTGCATCTCAAGGAACGTGGCGGGCACCACGCCCTCTCCGATGTCGGTGCCTCCGAGACCCGCGGAGCGGTTAGTGTTCTGTGCACGACCGTAGACGAATTCATGCGCGACGAAGGGGTTGATACGGTCAGCCTGCTCAAGGTGGACGTCGAAGGTTTTGAGCCGGAAGTGCTGCGCGGCGCCCGAGTCGGACTTTCCTCGGGAGCGATTCAGAGGGTGCTGCTGGAATTCAGCCCTGAGTTCTATCGCCGTCGCGGTATCGACGACCGGGCCCCGTTGGCCATCCTGGCCGACCACGGGTTCGTTGTCTACTTCGCGAGCGGTGGCCCGTTCGACCCGGACGATCCGCGAGCGAGCGACCAATGCGATGTCCTGGCGTTTGCGCCGGGTGTTCCCGCCTGGAAGAACTGATCCCGGCCGCGTCTTACCGTCGCACGTCTTCAACGCAAGAAGCCGGCGATCTCGGATGAGACCGCCGGCTCCGGTGGCGTTGCAACCTTCCGCGGTGAGTTCGGAAGATCAGTCGCTCGCCGCGTCCTGCGGAACCCCGCCCGGGGGCATGTTCTCGTTGAGATAGCGTGTCATGTACGTGAACAGGTGCCGTCGGGTACCCGGTCCCTCGAAGATCCCGTGCGAGCGGTTCGGGTACGACAGCATCGTGAAGTACTTGTTGTGCCGGATCAGTTCGTTCACGAGCTGCTCGGCGTTCTGATAGTGCACGTTGTCGTCGCCCGTGCCGTGGACGTATAGAAGGTTGCCCTCCAGCCCGGACGCATACTTCAGGGCGGAGCCCTCTTCGTAGTCCTCCGGGTTTTCGTCGATCAGGCCCATGTACCGTTCCATGTACACCGTGTCGTAGTTCCGAGGGTGCGTGACCGCCGCGATCGCGATTCCGGTGCTGTAGATCTCGGGGTAACGGAACAGGGCCTGCAACGTCGCGCCGCCGCCTCCGCTCCACCCCCACATCCCGATGCGGGACGCGTCCACGTACGGCCGCTCCATGAGCACCCGGGCCGCCGCCGCCTGGTCGGCGCTGTTCACCACGCCGAACTTCCGGTACTGGGCCTTCCGCCAGTCCCGGCCGCGCGGGCCCGGTGTTCCCCGGTTGTCCACGCTCGCCACGATGTAGCCCTGCTGGGTCAGCATCGTGTGCCACCCGAAGTTCCCGAAGTCCCACCGGTCCAGCACCGTCTGCGCGAACGGGTGACTGTAGGCGTAGAAGAACACCGGGTACTTGAGGCTCGGATCGAAGTCCGGCGGATACATGATCCACGCGTCCAGCATCGTATCGCCCACGTCTACCTGGAATAGCTCGGTCCGGCCAAGGTCCAGGCTGGCCAGGGTCTCGTTGAGCCGCGCGTTGTCCACGAGAACGCGCTGCACCTCGTGGTCCGGGAGGCTGACCAGGCTCGTAACGGGAGGCGTCGTCAGCGTCGCGTACGTGTGAATCGCGAAGGAGCCGTCGGGCGAGATGCTGTAGGTGTGCGTCCCCGGCTGGTCCGCCGGCGACAGCCGCACGGGGTCTCCTCCCGCCAGCGGAACCCGGTACAAATAGCG
>JABDQB010000257.1 GCA_013042495.1 Gemmatimonadota bacterium | reverse complement strand
GGGCCGTGAGAGGTGGGTGACGATCTTTCTCTCGAGCCACTTGCTGGGGGAAGTGGAGCGGACCTGCACGCACGTCGCGATCATCCAGGACGGCCGGATCGTTCGCCAGGACAGCGTTGCCGATGTCACTTCGCACGGGGTCGTCGGTCTTCGCTCTGCGGATCTGGAGGCCCTGGCGGGCGCCATCGGGTCGTACCCGGCGTGTCGGTGGTCGAAGCGACGCGGCGACAGGCTCGTCGCCGAGCTGGACGACGGCGACCTGGCCTCACTGAACGCCTGGCTCGCGGAACGCGGTATTCACGTTTCTCACCTGGCTCTCGAGCCCCGTTCACTCGAAGACGTCTTCATGGAGGCGACGGGAGCGGCGAACCCGGGCGGCTCGGTCGGTACGGCCGACCTTACCGTCCGGGACGGACACAGGCTCGGAGAGATCTCGTGATCGGCGCCGTCTTCCGCAGCGAGATGCTGAAGATGTGGAAGCGACCCGCTACCTGGGTCACGCTTGGACTCTTCGGGCTGATCACGTTTGCGGACCTGATCGGCGAGTACCGCGATGGGCGCAAGGACCCGGAGGACCCATTCTTCCTACCTGACGCGTGGGGCCAGATCCTCGGCGAGGAGGTGATGGTCGGCTTCATCTTCGCGTCCGTCCTCGTGATCCTGCTGGTCGCCGCGGAATTCAGCTGGCGAACGGCCAGGCAGAACGTCATCGACGGGTTGTCCAAGACCCACTGGTACTCGGGCAAGCTGCTTCTTCTTCCCGTCCTTTCGGCGCTCTTTCTCGTTCTGCGCGCCCTGATCGGCGGCTCGCTCGCACTCGCCGGTACTGATGTGTCGCTGGGAGCGTCGCTATTCGGGGCCCCGCAGTTGGCGGCTCTCGGAGGGATGTTCGTCACGGGCCTCGGGTACACGAGCCTCGCGCTGTTCGCGGCGGTCTCGATTCGCTCTTCCGGTCCGGCGATGGCCGTGTGGTTCGCCTGGTTCGCCTTCGGAGAGAGCCTCCTGATCGGAGGCCTGGGCAGTCTATTCCATGCGCTGCGTCCGGCCCTCCGGTGGGCGCCCGTCACGACGTTCAATCGGCTGCGGGACTACATCCAGTACGATCCTGAAGCGCTCCGACGAGCCGCCGAGTGGGCGGCGCAAAACGACCGCTCGGTACCCGCGCCTGAATCGCTCGGTCCGGCATTCGTGGGGAGCTTCGCGTGGATCGCCGTCCTCCTCTTCCTCGGCTGGCTGTGGTATCGGAAGAGAGACCTGTAGCGGCTCCTACCAGACGCACGTCTTCGCCCGCTCCCGCGGGCGCCGCCTTCTCGCTCGCGCCTCCCTCTCAGCAAGCGCCTCCGGCATTGTATCCAACTGACCCACGGGTCGGCCGGTTGTGGGGAGGATGCAACCTATTTCACCAGTCTGTGGATTGGAATCAACGTTGCGTTGGCGCGCGCTCTGTAAGTCGTTATGTTATAACACGAAATATCGAGGCACGGCCCGTGCATCCCTTTCGGTCGCGTCTCCGAACTCGAGAGGATCATGAGCGAACGAGCTTTCTGGCCATCCAATCCGGATGCGCTGCTGACGAGCGCCGCCCAGGCGGTCGAGGCCAAGAACGGTCTCGGACGCTTTCTCGGTCGTTCGTGGGACTACGTGGATGCCCACCTCGCCGAGGTGCTGCTCGTCACTCTCGAGCGGCTTCCCGAGTCGGGGCGGCTGCGCCGGGAATCCGATCGAATGATTCTCCGCTGGGTGGGTCGGCTCATCGAGGAGGTCCCGAAGGACGACCCCTTCCGACCCAAGATTCTCAGGCACTTCCGGGCGAAGATCGCGACGGACTGAGGCAGCCGATCGGACGTCTCGCGATGACAGCTCCGACCCCATTCAGGCTTCCACCCTCCAGTGGTTCCCGGCCGCCTCACATCGTGCAATCTTACGACGGGCCAAGGGGCAGTCATCGTCATCCACCTACATCGGAACGGCATCGAACCATGAAGGCAGTAGCCGAGATCCAGGTGATCCCGATCGGGTCCGGAGTGTCCGTGCGGAAAGAGGTCAAGCGCGCCCACGGCATACTCGATGCGGCGGGTCTGCACGCGCAGTTGCACTCGTATGGAACGAACGTGGAAGGGGACCTCGAGGACATCTTCGCGGCCGTCCGGCAGATCCACGAAACACTGCACGAGGAGGGGACAGTCCGTTTGTCCACGTTCCTCAAAATCGGCACGCGCACTGATAAAGATCCGGACCTGGCCGGAAAGCTGTTCTAGGCTGCCGTAGCGGCCGCTCGTCCGGTCCAGGTTTCTCAAGCCGCTCTGAGCCGCTATCATCCGCGGTTCGCCACCCCAATTCAGTGGTGTCGATTCATGAATCGGAGCTGTGCCCCGCGGGGTGCGGGTTCCGCAACCGGAGACGCGAAGATGTTCCAGGATGCTAAGATATCGAGAATCGCCACGCTATTCCTCGTGACCGGGCTCCTCGGCGGGGTCGGATGCGCGTCCGAGACCGCGGAAGAGCAGGTTGACACCGCGACCGAGATGCCGGCGGAAGCTCCAGACGGGATGGGGGAGATGAGCGCTCCTCACGGCCAGGTGTCGGTCCTCATGTACCAGTGCGCGGACGAACAGCAGTTCACTCTGACCGTAGCCCCCGGCGTCGGCCAGGCCGCGCTGCGGGTGGAGGCAGGGGTGTTTCAGCTTGAACAGCAGGAAGTCGCTTCGGGGATGGAGTTCTCCGACGGCACCTACACCTTCCGCGGACAGGGACCGGAGGCGTTGGTCGAGAGGGACGGCGAGCCGATTCTCACGGACTGCGTGGCAGCCGGGCACCCCCAGGCCGGGGTCGAGGAGTAGGACGCAGGGAGGCCGCTCTTCGAGTCCGTGCTGACCTGGACGCTGGCCGCCGTCGCGGGTGGCGCCTTTCTCGTCGACCGCGCGGCGCTCATGACCATGCGGCCGCCGCGGCGGCCAGCCGAGCGGGGCGCATCCGATCTCGGCCATCCGATCCAGCCGATCGAGGTGCTCGTAGGCAGGATTACCATTCGGGGCGACCTCATAGAGCCCCACGCGACGGATCCGATGGCGCCCGTCGTCGTGCTCGTCCATGGCTGGACGGGTAATTCGAGCACGATGTTGCACCTGGCG
>JABDQB010000434.1 GCA_013042495.1 Gemmatimonadota bacterium | reverse complement strand
ATCCAGGATCTGCACGGTCGGAAGCAGTTGCGCCAGCCCGACGAGCGCCGCGACTCCAAACGCCAACGCCCACAGACCGACGAGCGGGAGCACGGCTTTCGCTCCTTCCGCGCGGGCCCGCTGTCCGATCCGCATCGCGGCGTACAGCGTGAGAGCGAGAGACGAGTAGTACATGAGCTGGATGTGGGGCGTGAAGATCTGGAGCGCTATCACCACGCCGAGGGCCAGGAACCACTGCATCCGACCCGAGTCGAGGCCTCTCTCGAGGAACGTGAAGGCGAGCGGAATCAGCGCCATCGCGAACATGCGGCCGTCGTGTCCCCCGTAGAGAGTCGACACCACGAAGCCCGCGACCATGAAGGCCAATCCGGCGACGGCGGCCGGCATGCGCTCCAGTCGAATCGACCGGGCCGCCAGGTACGCGAACACGCCCGACAGGAAGGTGTGCAGCACGAACGTCCACCCGATGGCCCGGTGCAGGGGCATGATCAGGTACAGCAGGCTCGTGGGATAGAACACGGGACCCGGGAGGATCGCCAGGTACGGCTGCCCACCATAGACGAACGGATTCCACAGCGGGAATCCGCGGCCGGAGCGAATCTCCTCGACCCCAAACGAGCGCAGTTGCCAACCCTCGTTGATCATGTCGTCCCCGTACAGCATAGCGCTGCCGTCGAAGACGAAGCCCCGGTAGAACCACAGAGTCAGGAACCCGGCGATCGCGGCTGCGATCCACCCGAAATGCCGCCGGTTCCAGCTACCGATGCCCCCCGTCATCGGGGCACCCTCGAGGTGTCAGGCGCGCGCAAAGGCCGTTCGAGAAAGAAGAACCACTGAGGAGATCCGGCCCTGAGAAGACCCTGGAGCGCCCCCGCCGGGATGAGACGCACCGCTCCCCATATCCCTCCCCAGCGAACCCCCCAGGCCGTTCCGATCAGGTCGTCGATGGCCCGCTCTGTCACGTCGTGCACGATGAAACCCGCTGCCCTCATGAGCCTGGTGAGCGGTCGATACGTCAGGAACCGGATGCCCTCGTAGGAGTGCCCCCGGTGCGTCACTCGAAGGTAGGCTCCGGCTACCCCCTTCGGTACCCAGCTCAAGAACGGAAGCCGGTAGTGGGGTTCGATGATTGCATGTCGACTTCCCGCCGTCACGTACGCCCGCCCGCCAGGCTTCAGGACCCGATAAGTCTCCCGGAAGAGCTCTCCCGCGTCGGGTACGTGCTCGTAGAGGTGATTCAGAATGGCGAAGTCAAGGCTCTCGGACGCAAATGGAATACGAAGGACGTCTCCTCGCACCATCCGTTCTGTCTCGACAATGAATTCCCCGTCTATCTCCAAACCGAATATGGTATTACCTGACGTTTGTTCAAGTGCTTTGCGAATGATACCCGTGCCGGCGCCGAGGTCGACTGCTCGACAGTCGCCCGTCAAGTAAGGCGCGCAGAGATGCGAGATGACACGTGCTTTCCGAAGCCTTCCTTCCCGATACTCATCGGTCGCCGTGAAACGTTCGTACCGATCAGTCTCCCTGGGCACGACGCACCTCCACGGCCGACCGGTAGGTGGAGGCTGTCTCCGCAAGAATCAGATCCCAGGAGAAGCGTCGCTCCGCCTCGCTCTTGCCGCGCGCGGCAACAAGACGCGCCTTTTCCGGATCGGAGGCGACCTCGAGAAGACGGTCGCTCAGGATCTGGGCATCCCCGGGATCGGTCAACCAACCGGTAAGTCCGTCGACGACGATGTCGGGAATGCCTCCGGCGCGTGATGCGACCACCGGCCGTTCGTAGGCCAGCGCTTCCAGCAGGACGACTCCCAACCCTTCCGTGTCGCCGCGGGAGTCCACGATGGCAGGAAGGACGAATATGTCCGACGCTTCATATTCTCGGGCGAGACGTTCTGAGCCTACGAAACCGAGCAGATGCACGTGATCTTCGACGCCCTCGAGGGCCGCGGTCCGCCGAATGTGGCCCTCCCGGTTGCCGGACCCGATGACCACCAGTTCCGCATCCCGGCGGTGACGCAGGCGCGCCAGCGCTCGCACGAGCACTTCGACGCCCTTCCGCTCCACGAGCCGGCCGACGAACAGCAGGCGTACGGGTGCCTTGGGATCCGAGAAGGCTGGCCTGACCGCGGTTCGAGCC
>JABDQB010000429.1 GCA_013042495.1 Gemmatimonadota bacterium | reverse complement strand
GCACAGGTGAAATATCCGCCAGCGATCGTCGATCGACTCACACCAGGCAGGGAACGAATGGCGCAGTTCACGGACGAGCAATTGCAGCGCAAGATCCAGGAAGGCTTCATCGTCGAGTCCGAAGCGGACATGACGGAGACCTACAAGAAGGCGCTGATCGGGCAGTTGACGGTCCAGGGAGACACGGAGCTCATCAGCGCGCCCGCCTATTACATGGCCGCCAAGGACGCTCCGTCCACGAACACCATGGTTTCGGCGACGGCGATCATCCAGGACGAGATGGGGCACGCCAACATCGCCTACCGTCTTCTCCAGGATCTCGGCGTCGATACGGACTATCTGTTGTACGATCGCCCTCCGGAGAAGTTCAAGAATCCGTTCGGGTTCGATCAGCCACTCGCGAACTGGGCCGAGCTCGTGACCGCAAACGCCCTATACGACCGGGCAGGGATCACGCTGCTGTCGGACGTCCATCGCAACACGTCATATGGCCCGTTGAAGCGGGCGCTGGTGAAGGTGGGCCAGGAGGAGAATTTCCACCTTCGGCACGGCGAGGTGTGGATGCGGCGCCTGTGCGAGGCCGGAGGGGAAGGGCGTGATCTCGTTCAGAGAGCGGTGGACTGGATGTTCCCGATGGGAGTCGAGTGGTTCGGCCTTCCGGACGACCGGAAGCGCCACAACGCCCAGCTCGACTTCAAGCTGAAGGGCATGACGAACGACGAGCTGCGCATGACGTGGATGAAGGCCGTCGTCCCTCTGTGCGAACAGCTTGGGATCCGCGTACCCGCGCACTCGGACGAGGAATCGGGCGAAGTGTCGTTGGAATACGAACTCCCCATCGCCTGGGACGCGGACGAGCGTGTATGGCTCCTCGACGAGACCATCACCTGGGACGCGGTGTGGGACCGGTGGCGTGCACGGGGCCCGATGAACGAACAATTCGTCGATTCGGTGCGACGCAGTCGATTCCAGGTCGAAGACCTTCTGGCGGCCTAGAGGCACGAGGCGATGAGTTCTCGACTGGTTCAGATCCGGCGAGCGGGCACTGGCCTGCCCGTACCCGGTCCGTCCGTGGATCCTACGGCGGACGAGGGATACCAGTCCGTCATCGACCGGAACGTAAACTTTTCGGCCGTCTTCGCCGACGCCACAGGTCGGAACCCGGACCTCGTGCTCGAGATACCGGAGTGGCACACGCCTCCAGCCGATCTGGAAGAACGCGTGTGGCGGGCCCTCTACGAGGTGTCCGACCCGGAGTTCCCGATTTCGCTGGTGGACCTGGGACTCGTATATGGTGTCGAGGTTGCGGAGCCCGACTCTACCGGTGGCGCGAAGGTCACGGTGGCCATCACGCTCACCGCGACGGCCTGCCCGTGCGTCGAGTTCATCAAGTGGGACGTGCGCGACCGGTTGCTCCAGGAGGCCGGCGTTTCCGAGGTGGACGTTCGCATCACCTGGGATCCCCCCTGGACGAACGACCGGATTTCCGACCGGGGCCGGGAGGCCCTGAGGCGCGCAGGTGTGTCGATCTGAGAACCGTAAGGCGCGCCGCCGTTGGGCGGGGCGCGAGGAGAACAGGGAGCATGGGCCATCTGAGTGGCGAGTACCTGTACGAGATCTTCGCTCGCCAGAAGCGGGAGGACCGGCTGGAGCACATCGGGACGATATCGGCGCCGAACGCCGCCCTGGCCCGGGCCTACGCCTGGCAGACTTATGACGAGCAGAAGTGGTTCGAGATGGTGGTGGCCCCGCGCGAGGCGTTCGAGGCGGTGAACCGGGACGAAGAACCCTTCACATTGAGCCCGGCGGAGGCCCGATGAGCGCGACCGAAGCGGCGGGTTTTCGCACCGCGGACGACGTTCCCGAGGATCTTCGCGTCGATCTGGCAGGCCTGCTCCTATCCCTGGCGGACAACAAGCGGCTGCTGGGTATGCGTTATGCCGAGTGGCTGCTCGGCGCCCCCACTCTCGAGGCGGGTATCGCGTGCTCCGCGATGGCTCAGGACGAGTGGGGCCACTCGCGGATCCTGTACGCGATGCTCAAGGACTTCGGAAAGGACCCCGGGCAGCTGGAGCACGAGCGCGAGGCCGAACAGTACCTGAGCATCGAGCTGTTGGACGGTCCGCCCGCGGAGTGGTCCGGACTGGTGGCCCTGAACTTCCTGCTCGACACCGCTCTGTCCGTGCAGATCGAATCGCTGAAGGAGAGCCGCTTCGAGCCGCTGCACTACAAGGTGCGCAAGATCCTCGAGGAGGAGCGGTTCCATTTCGAGCATGGCCGTGGCTGGCTGGCCCGGCTGGCACAGACTCCAGCGGGGCTGAAGTCTCTCGGTGGCGCTCTGACTCCGGTCTGGCAGTCATGCCTCCAGTGGTTCGGTGCTCCTGACGGTGGTCTGATCGCCCGCCTTTCAGAAGCGGGAATCTCCGACGCCGGCCCGGACGAGCTTCGGGCCCGTTGGCTGAGTCGTGTCGGCCCCATGGTGACGGAAGCGGGCCTGGGCCTCGCCGAGTCCGACGACGGTAGTGCCTGGCGAAGCATCATCGATCCGGACTGGTCGAAATGGGACAGTGCCCGACGAAGATCCGGGGACGGCGCCGTCAACGCTGAAACCCTGGCCGCGGTGCGTGGCGACAAGAACCGCGCCATGTTGATGGACTGACGGATGACCGAATCCGCCCGCCGATCGCTGGGGTCGCCGCTTCACAGCGACGCCATGCCCGAGTCGGTCGAATGCCCTTTCTGCCTGGGCCTGGATACCGAGCAGTTCTCCGCCTTCGGGAGCGCCTTGTCGGTGAGCCAGTACTATTGCCGCCCCTGCCGGACCGTTTTCGAGTGGATGAAGCGGAAGGATGATCCGCGTCCCTCTGACAATCCTGAAGGAGCACATTCGTGAAACGCATCGGAATCACGAC
>JABDQB010000427.1 GCA_013042495.1 Gemmatimonadota bacterium | reverse complement strand
GTCCGGACCGTGTGGACCTGCTGCATGTCGACAACGGACTGATGCGAAAGAGTGAGAGCGCCCAGGTGCTGGAGTTCTTCGAGAGCCTCGGGCTCGGCTCTCACGTGCACTTCGTGGACGCCAGCGACCGTTTTCTCGAGGGGCTCGACGGGCTGGTCGATCCCGAGAAGAAGCGCTGGGCGATCGGCAATGCGTTTATCGACGTGTTCCGGGACCAGGCGAGCCACCTGGGCATCGAAGGACACCTGCTCGGCCAGGGGACGATCTATCCGGACACGATCGAGACCGGCGGCACCCAGCGCGCGGACACCATCAAGACGCACCACAACCGTGTGCCGATCATCGAGGAGATGATCGAACGGGGCCGGGTGATCGAGCCCCTCAAAGAGCTCTACAAGGTCGAGGTGCGCGAGCTCGGCGAGAAGCTGGGAATCCCGCACGACCTGGTGTGGCGGCACCCGTTCCCTGGCCCCGGGCTCGGTGTGCGATGTCTGTGCGGAGATGGCGAAGGTGACCGGACGGGATTCGAGACGATCGGCCCTGTCGTTCAGAAGGTCGGACGCGATTTCGGGCTGGAAGCGCTGCCGCTCCCGATTCGCTCGGTTGGCGTGAAGGCGGACCTCAGGGCCTATGAACACCCAGTGCTCGTCAGCGGCGCGGCCGACTGGAGCCGACTGATCGAGGCCGCTTCGGTGCTCACGGCCGACGTGCCCGGTATCAACCGGTGCATATGGAACCTGGACCATGAGGTTCCGCGTGAGGCCCGGCCGCTGGCCGCGACCATGACACGCGGCCGCCTCGATCTGTTGAGAGATGCCGACCACATCGTGATGGAAGGCCTGCGCTCTCACGGACTGTACGACGAGATCTGGCAGTGCCCGACGGTTCTCGTTCCGCTGGACCTCAAGGCAGACGGCGGTGAGCTGGTGGTCATCCGGCCCGTGTACTCCAAGCGCGCGATGACCGCCGCACCAGTGGAGCTGCCGGCGGCCCTCGTGGACGAATTCCGGCAGCGGATCTTGGGCCTCGACGGTGTATCGGGCCTGGCTCTCGACATTACGTCGAAGCCGCCGGGAACGATCGAGTGGGAGTAGCGCCGAGGCGTTCCGGCCCCGGCTCGAGAATTGTATGAGACAGAAGTCCCTGCCTCAGCGCATCGCCACGTGGGTCATCGTCGCCCTTATCGCCGCGACTCTGCTGCGCACGTGGGACCGGATGCGATCCCCACCCGAGCCCGTCGTGCGGGAAGTGGTCGAGCGCCCCGATCTCGTGAAGTGGGGAATGCCCGGGTGTTACACCCTTCGCGCAGATACCTGGGAATGGGATACTCCGGCTTCCGACACGACAGCATTCGAAGTGCCCGCCTTCCTTGCAGTCCCGACGCGGGTCCGGCTACTGGCCGACTCCACCGACCAGTGGCGACGCACCCGCGTCACGTACCGGGCGGTTCCGCTCACCGGTGAACACGATCCGCGGGTTCGCGACTACATGCGCTGGGTAGTGCGGGCGGACACCCTGTGGCTGATCTGGTCGGACGGCCGGGCAGGGGGAGGGGTCGCGCTTCGATCGGTGGGCGACAGTCTGCTCGGACGGGCACGGGTCTTCGACCGGGTGGCGGAGCTTGACGGGAGCTCGAGCGCTGCGGCTTGGCGCATCAACTGCCGCACTCTGGAACGGCAGTCGACGGAACGTCGGCCACGCCGCTAGACCTGAGGAAGCGGCGTTCCCGTGTCCCGGGGAATCCGCATCGTCCGCAACCACTCCTCCGACTGGTCGCACACCGTGCATACCCTATTGAAAGCCGTGAAACCGTGCAGAGAAATGTGAGGTGACAGGTGGTCCGGCTTGGCCGGCTCATCGTGCATGAGGTCCGTGGACAGATACTTCTTGTTGCTGTCCGGGAAGAGCGTGACCACGACCGCATCGTCCCCCAACCGGTCCTGAAGCAGAAGCGCTCCAAGGAGATTGGCGCCGGAGGAAATCCCCACGCCGAGACCCATGTCAAGGGCGAGCT
>JABDQB010000426.1 GCA_013042495.1 Gemmatimonadota bacterium | reverse complement strand
GCGCTGTCCGGCGTAGTCCACAGCGCAAGATCGATCAGGTGGCCGTGATAGGGTCCGAAGGTCGGATCCAGCGTGACAGCTCTTCTGAACGCGTTCTCGATCTCTCCTCGGCGGATCGGGAGATTCTGCCCCCTGTGGAGATAGAGCTCTCCCAGCATGAACCAACCGTCAGCGTCATCCGGGTGGTCTCGAACGAACCGCTGCAGCTCCGCCAATCCGTCGAGATTACGGTCGGTTACTGAGAGCTCCGCATCCATGAGAACCTGCTCGCGATACGGAAGCTGGTCCCTGAAGGCGACTGCCTTTTCGTGCGCCTCGGCCTGCGCGCCGCTCCAGGCCCCTTCCATCCAGCCGTATGTGTCACCGAGTCTCAGGTAGGCGAGGGCAAACGTCGAGTCCTCGGCCACGGCAGCCTTGAACGACTCCGCGGCGGCGGCGAAGTTGGAGCGTCGGAAGTACGACATCCCCTCCAGGTAGGCCTTCAACGCGTCGATCGAGCGCGTGCTCACCCCGGACAGTTGGAGGCTCTCGCCGCCGGCAGCTTCGCCTGTAGCCATTTCACGGACGGCGGCCACCGACAACTCGTCGACGAGTGCGAATACGCTGTCCGCCGGCCCCTCCACCCGCACGCTGCCGAGCGTGTTGCCCGCCTTGGCGTCGTAGAGGTCCGCGGTGAGTCGCATCCCCGACCCGCTGGAGATCGCCGTCCCCAGGAGGGCGTAGCTGGCGCCCGTGGCTCGGGCCACCGCAAGCGACGTCTCGAGGTCCCCACCCGCTTCGTCCGCGCCCTCTTCATTCCACCGGGCGATGACCGTGCGTCCGGCGATGGATCGCATGCCTGCCGCGCCGTCCAGGTTCGTGGACAACAAGTCGACCATGCCCTCGCGCCACACCTCCAGTCCCTCACCGCGCACGGAGAACGGGAGCACGGCGATCGCAGGCGCAGCGTTCTCTGCCAGGGCCTCCTCGGGCGAGAGGACCTTCTCCTTGAGCAAGACGGCCAGGCCCGCGAAACCGAACAGGAGTGAGAACGCGAGAACGCCACCGAGGATCGCGTTGCGCCAGTTGAATACTCGACCCGCGCTCACGGCTTCAGCAGCCGACTCCGTGACCGGGGCCTCCTCTTCGAGCGATTCCCCTCCTGCTCCGGACAGCTTCCTCTGGACCAGCAGCGTCGTGAGGATTATCGGTAGGCCGATCAGGAGCAGCACGAGCGAGAACGGAAAGACCCAGTCGGGCAATCCCATGTTCTGCTTCAGGACATCCACGACCTGGAGAACCACCCAGGACGCGGCTCCGTAGATTCCTAGAACCTGCAGGATGGACTTCCCGTGCTTCATCCGCGCTCCCTCACGATTTCCTCCATGCGGGCCCGTGCCGTCTCGACCCGGGGCTGCAGCTCAGGATCGGCGGCCGCCCAGAGCTCCACGAACAAAGCGTAGTAGCCAGCGGCCTGCTCCAGGTCGCCCTTCTCGTCATAGAGCTGGGCGAGGCGTTCGTACGCGCGTGGAAGGTTTCTGGCGTCGCCCCAGAACCCACCCAGGTCACGCCGCCCCAGCCATGCTTCATAGCGGACGACTACCGAGTCCGTCTGCCCCAGGGCTTCGAACGCGGGTACGGCGGCGAGGGCCCAGTTGGCCGGGTCCTGGCCCGTGCTCAGCCGCAACCAGATCTGCTCCATCTCCCTGACATTCTGGAGCACGGTCTCGTAATCGCCACGCGCGATCGCTCGGTCTGCTTCGTGGTCCAGTGCCTCGAGGGGCCGGAAGCGCTCCGGCATGTTGGCACGAGCCAGCGAGTCGACGACCAGGTCCCGGGCGTAGAACTCGTCGCCACGCTCCACGTCGCCAATGCGGTAGAAGAAACCCGACAGGCCACCCGCATTGTCATCGACCACCGAATCGGGCGCCGACTCGAGCGCCGCGAGAATACGAGCCGTTGCAGCCGCCGTGTCGAACACTACCCGCATCTCTAGCCGTCCACGGTACATGGCCTCATCGAGGGGCGTCACGTCCTCCTGAGACTCGCGCCAGATCTGCTGGCCCTCGCGGAGCCGGCCGGCCCTTATCCTGAAGTTCGAGATCTGGAAACTCGCCTGCCTCCGCAGGCTCATCACCTCGCTCGCCAGCATCGGGGCGAGTGCCGCCTCGGCGGCCTCCACGTCCCCCTCGGCGTAGGCAAACTCTGACCGAAATCGAATGACGTTCGGATGGTCCGGGAACCGCTCGGCGAATCGGTCGAGCACCACCCGCGACGAATCGACTTCGCCGATGTCGTACAGAAGGGGAATCAGATTGGCGTAGTAGTGGGCAGAAGAAGGTTCGACCTCGACCGCGCGGCCGTACATTTCCGCTGCGAGCTCGAGCTGCCCCAGATCGCGGTATGCGACCCCCACGTTGTTCAGGGCCGTGGCATCGTCGGGATACTCTTCCAGCAGGGCCCGGTACGTCGTGACGGTCTCATCGTTGTTCTCGAGCACGTACGACTGGTAGATGGCGGTGGCATGGTAACGCTCCCGCTCCGTAAGACGGTCGCGTAATTCGTACGCCTTGGTCGCCGCTTCCTTCCGCCGGTCGAGATCCGCGACAGCGAGCGCCCGCCAGGCCATGCCGAAGGTGGAGTCGAGCGCGATGGCCTCGTCGAGCAGGGCGACCGTCTTCTCCATGTCCCGGGCGTCGAACGCTTCGCGGGAGCGGGAGTATTTGCGGAGAGCCTCGGTCGAGGAGGTCGTGGCGCGCTCCAATGGCGCGCTCGCGCGAATCGATCCCAGTGATTCTCCGAGGCGCTCGCGCAACTTCCGGCCGAGCCGGTCCATCGCGGCGAGAAAGTCGTCCGAGTCGGACGCCGTCTCGCCTACCGTGACTAGCTCCCCGCCCGACGAGGTCTCGATCACATGTACGGTCAGGATGTAGCTCTCGCCCGCTCCGGCGACGTCGCCCGCAACGATCGCGTTCAGCCCCTCCCGTTCGGCCACTTCACGGGCTCGTTGCCGGTCGAGCGGCCCTCCTGGGGCCTCCATCCGCCGGAGCGCCTGCGCGATCGTCGACGGTTCGGCAACGGACACGACGCCCGATTCCGCCAGCTGCACTCGCAGCGCCATGGTCGCCGCGACGGCCAGCGACGAGTCACCGCTGAAGTCGGCCAGTACCACGCGCTCGCCGTCCTCGATCAGCCCCTTCGCCACGAGCGTACCGGCCGTGCCGACACCCGCGCCGCGGAGAACCATCCAGACGGCGGTCGCCGCCCCGAAGAGGGCCAGCGCAGCGACCCCGCCAGCGATCGCGTTCCGCCACGTAAAGACGTTGCGCTTCAGCCAGCTGGAGGCCTCGGCACGGGTGGGAGCATCAGAGGGGGCCGGCGGAGCAGCTACCCCGGCCGTCGGAGTTTCGGGTCCTGCAGGCTCCGCCTCCATGACTTCGTCCGCCGCCCGTCTGCGCATGCCCACCTGTACGAACGCGGTCGTGAGGACCATCGGGAAGCCGATGAGGAGCAGAACCAGCGCGAGCGCCGGCACCCAGTCCGGCAGCCCCGCGCTCTGCACGAGCTGGTCGACGACCTGGAGAACGATCCACGAGCCTGCAGCGTAGAGGCCCAGGACCTGCCACAGTGATCGCCTGTGAATCTCGTGCAGTAGCTTCTTCATCCCCGCTCCCTGATGATCTCTTCCAGTCGTGCCCTGGCAACTTCGACGCGAGGCTGAAGTTCGGCATCCGCGTCGGCCCACAGCTCGACGAACCGTGCGTAGTAGAGGGCCGCGTTCTCCAAGTCACCCGCCTCGTCGTACAGCTGGGCCACGCGCTCCAGAGTGGGGCCGCGCAGCTCGTTGTCCCAGCCGGCCCGATCCTGTGCATACGTTTCCAGGTATCCTGTGTACATCGCCAGCGCCGAGTCGCGGACGCCCAGCTGGTCGAAGATCTGCGCCCTGGGCACGTAACGGCATGGAGTGCACCCGGGCAGTTCCGTCTGGCGAACGATTTCCAGGGCATCCTCGAGCCGGCCTTCGGACGCGAGACTCGCCGCTTCGATCCTGCCCAACCAGTCATCGACATTCTCGCCGCTCCTGTACTCCGCCGGGACCTCGGCCTCCCACTCCGCGACCAGGGATTCAGCCGTCGCTCGATCGCCCGCCCGGGCGTACCAGAAGGCCAGCCAGCCGTACGGTCGGTTGAGAACGTCCATGCTCTCCAGCGGGTATTCCGCGAGAATAGCTGCGACGCTGCGAAGAGCGCGGGCAGTGTCCCCCCGCACGTGTATGTCGAGGTCGAACACCTGCATGAGAGCCCAGGCAGGAAACTCGTTGCCCAGCTCACTCGACGCCGTCGTAGCCTCCTGCCAGTGGCGTTCAGCCGCCGCCAGTCTTCCCTGGATCGCGGCCACGTGCCCCAGAGCAAAGGACCCGACCTGGGTCCACGCCGGATCGGTGTTCTCGTCGCGCAGCCGAAGGGCCAGTGTCTCCGCCTCGACCCAGTTCTCGCGATTCGTCTCGAGACCGTACCGGGCGGACACGCTCCGCTCGCCTCCCGGAGCCAGGCGATCGGCCGCGTCTAGGGACGCCGCGGCCTCGTCGAGCTTGCCCTGGTTGATCTGCGCGACGGCTACGTTGACCGTCGATTTCACGCTGCTGTCCACAGCCACTGATCGGGCGAACCAGTGCTCGGCTTCGGCCCACTCACCCAAGTCCGTGTACGCGGCCCCGAGGTTGTTGAGAGCCCAAGCGTCCGTGGGGTCAAGGTCGACCATGCGTTCGTAGACACGAATCGCCTTGTGAGGCTCGCCCGTGGCTGTCGTGTAGTACGATGCCTCGGCCAAGAGGCTCTCCCGCTCCGTGAGGCGATCGCGGAACTGGTACGCCTTCTCCATGGCCTCGATCGTCCTCGCCTGATCGCCGACCGTCTCGACGCCGATCTTCCGCCACGCCATGGCGAACGCGGTGTCGATCGCGACGGCCTCTTCAAGCAGCTCCACACCCCGCTGACGATCCCGACCCGCCCGGAAGAGCTCCAGGGCGCGCGAGTACTTCTCGAGAGCCTCGAGTGATCCGGTGGTCACGTCGGCCAGTGGCTCCTCCGCGCGCATGTCGGAGTACGAATCGCCGATCCGCTCGCGCATCTTGCCGGACAGGCGGTCGATCGCCGGAATGACCTCGTTGGCGTCCCTCGCCGTCTCTCGCAGCGAGGCCAGAGTCTCCTCACTACGGGCATCCGCGAGGCGTGCCGTGAGGACGAAGCCGTCACCAATCGAGGACACTTCACCTTCGATCACGGCCGGATACCCTTCCCGCACGGCCAGCTGGTGGGCAACCTCATGAGTGATGGCCTGGTCCTCGGACAGCTCCATGCGAGCCAGGGCCTCATCGAGGGTGGCGGGCTCCACCACCTTGATCAGTTCCGACTGAGACAGGTCCACACGAAAGGCCTGCGTCACGGCCCGGGCGAGAGACGGGTCATCAGCAACGAAGTCGGCGACCACGATGGCGGCCTGCTCCTCAAGCATTCCCTTGGCGACCAGCGATCCGACGGGACCAATGCCCCGGTTCCGCATGAACATGAAGCCGGTCGTCACGACGGAGAGAAGGACGAAAGCAAGAGCGCCACCCACGAG
>JABDQB010000424.1 GCA_013042495.1 Gemmatimonadota bacterium | reverse complement strand
CTCGTTCCCCGAGGTCGAGACCGTCCTCGGCAAGACCGGACGCGCAGGTACGGCCACGGATCCCGCGCCGCTGGACATGTTCGAAACCACGATCACCTTACGGCCGGAAGAGGAGTGGCGGGCCGGTGTGACCTTCGACGGGCTCCTGGCGAGCATGGACGACGCGGTGCGGCTGCCCGGGGTCACGAACGCGTGGACGATGCCGATCAAGGGCCGAATAGACATGCTGGCGACGGGGGTCCGCACGCCGGTCGGCATCAAGATCTTCGGGCCCGACCTGGGCACGCTGCAGACCCTCGGCGAGCGGGTGGAGGGAATCGTCGCGGACGTGCCCGGCACGCGCAGTGTCTTCGCCGAAAGGGGCGTATCCGGCTACTACGTCGACATCGAGATCGATCGGCACAAGGCGGCCCGCTTCGGGCTCAACGTCGGCGATATTCATGATGCCATCACCGCCACGGTGGGCGGGATCAGCGCCGCGGTCACCGTGGAGGGTCGGGAGCGCTACGCCGTGAACGTCCGGTACCCGCGCGAGCTGCGCGACGATGTCGGGAACCTCCGTGACGTGATCATTCCGGCCGGCGAGGGGGTGCAGATCCCCCTGGGCCAGATCGCCCGTATCGAGGTGCGACGGGGCCCGATGGCCGTGAAGACCGAGAACGCCTTCCCGGTCACTACGGTGTTCGTCGACATCGCGGGCCGCGATGTGGGCGGCTATGTGGCGGAGGCAAGAGCCGCCGTAGCCGCTGAACTCAGTCTCCCGACAGGCTATTCGCTTCAGTGGAGCGGCCAGTGGGAGTTCATGCAGCGGGTGAAGCAGCGCCTGGGCCTCGTGGTCCCGGTCACAGTCGGGATCATCTTCCTGCTGCTGTACCTCAACTTCCGAGGTGTGACGGAGTCCCTGCTCGTGATGCTATCGGTCCCGTTCGCCCTCGTCGGAGGGGTCTGGTACCTGTGGCTCGCCGGCTACAACACGAGCGTCGCCGTATGGGTGGGTTTCATCGCGCTGGCCGGTGTCGCCGCTGAGACCGGGGTCATCATGTTGCTGTATCTCGACGAGGCCTGGAAGGAGCGCCGCGCGACCGACCGCCTGCACACCGAAACCGACCTCGTCGCGGCCGTACGCGAGGGCGCGGTCGATCGCCTGCGTCCCAAGGTGATGACCGTGGCGACCGTCATCCTCGGACTGGCGCCGATCCTGTGGAGTCACGGCACCGGTGCCGACGTGATGAAGAGAATCGCGGCTCCGATGGTGGGCGGGATGGTCACGTCCACAGCCCTGACACTGGTGGTGATTCCGGCCCTGTACCTGTTGTGGAAGCGCCGGTCCCTGCCGGTGGCGAAGTTGACCGACCCATCCGGTCAATAGGGCTACTCCGCCGGTCGGAACCGGATCGCCTGGCCGCCCCCCGGCGCCAGCTGCAGCGTCAGCGTCGAGGCCGCATCCACGGCCTGGGTCGAAATCGCCACGGGCAGCGGGTTCGTCAGCCAGTGGGCGCCTTCCCCATCGGCGTAGATCTCGGCCACGAAGTCCTCGCCTTCGGGCAGGAACGACAGGGTGATGTCGAAGCTGCGGGCTTCCTCGTCGGTGATCGCGGCCAGGTACCAGTCGGGCCCGTCGCGGTCCTTCCGCAGGACCACTACGAAGTCGCCGATCTTGCCCCCGAGTGTGGCGCTCAGCTCCCAGTCGACCGGCACGTCACGGATGAACTGGAACGCGGGCTGACCCTCGTAGTTCTCCGGCAGGTCCGCCGCCATCTGGAGCGGCGAATAGAGCACCACGTAGAGCGCCAGCTGCTTGGCGAGCGTCGTGCGCAGGCGGGACTCCTCCGGCTCGCGGGGCGCTCCGTCGGACGATGAGATGAGGATGTCGAACACGCCCGGCGTGTAGTCCAGCGGCCCGCTGATCAGGCGCGTGAAATAGAGAATCGTGTGGTGCTCGGGCGGATTTCCGCCTTCCCGGCCCCACGCGTTGTACTCCATACCCCGGGCGCCCTCGCGGGTCATCATGTTGGGCCACGTGCGGCGCTCGCCCGTATCCTTGATGGGCTCGTGCACGTTGAGCATGATTCCGTGCCGGGCTGCCGCCTCGATCACCCGCCGCCAGTGCCGCACCATGTACTGGCCGTGATGCGCGTGGCCCTCGGCGGTCTCGTCGCCCACGTAGCCCGTCTTCAGGGCCCGGATACCGAGGCTCTCGTACAGGGCGAACGCGTCGTCCAGCTGGTTCTCGTAGTTCGTCACCCCCATCGACGTCTCGTTGTGGCCGATCAGGGTCACGCCGCGATCGTTGGCGTAGGCTGCGAGGGCCGGCAGGTCGAAGTCCGGGTAGGGCTCGGTGAACGAGAACAGGTCCGCGTTGGCGATCCAGTCCCCGTCCCACCCCACGTTCCAGCCTTCGACGAGCACGCCGCCAAACCCGTTTTCGGCCGCGAAGTCGATCATGCGCGTCGTGTTCTCGGTGGTGGCGCCATGGTTCGGCCCGGAGCCCCACGTCACGGTGTTGATGTGCATGCCCCACCAGATCCCCACGTACTTCATCGGCTCGATCCAGCTCACGTCCTCGATCGCGTTCGGCGGATTGAGGTTGAGCCCGAGCGTCGAAGGCACGAGGTCGGCGGCCCGGTCCGCCATCTGGATCGTCCGCCACGGGGTCACGAAGGGCGTACGGCCGCGCACCTTCACGCCATCGGCCCACGCGGGAAGGGTCACCGACAGGCGCCGCTCCCACGAGCCCGTGAGATTCATGCCCGCGTAGTCTACGAGGTCCGCCTCGTGGATCACGATCACCGGCCCGTCCAGCGTCTCCAGGGTGAGTGGCGTGTGCACCTCCGGGATCGTGCTCGCCGGCGACGACCGGTACAGGAGCTCGTATCGATGCGTCGGATCGTTGGCCGGGATCCACCAGGCCCGCGGATCGTCCGCCAGGTGGAATTCCGTGAGCTCATCCATGATTTCGAACTCGCCGAGCCCGGGCTGCTCCGGAAGCTCGTACCGGAAGGCGATCCCATCGTCGTAGGCGCGGAACACGACCGCCACTTCGCGGCCCGGCTCCGCGGTCTCCCGCGCGGTCACGCGGAGTTCGTTGTGCAGGTCGCGCACCAGGGCCATCTCGCCCCACGGCTGCTCCCACACTTCGTCCCGGGCGTGCGGCTCGGACGAGACGATCTCGAGCCCGTCGGCGAGCGCTACGGCATTCCGGAACTCGAAGCCAAGGCGCGACGGGAGGAGAATCTTCCGCTGGTCGCGCTCCACCGCGTACACGAGCGCACCGTCCACGATGCCCACGGTCACCACGTTGCGCTCGTCGGGTGACGACAGGGACAGCGCGCCTTGCGCCCCGGCCTCCGCGAAGGATGAGAGAAGAAGCGCGAGCGCCAGTCCGGCGGTCTGCGCGGCGCTGCGAACGTCGCCGCTGATTCGATCGAAGCCACTCATAGCCATTCGTCCGTTGGGTTCAACCCGCCAGGCCCAGCGGGCTGAACAGGAAGTAGAACAGGATCGCGGTGGCGATCACGAGCACCCCGCCGATCTTCGCGATCCCGGACGTCTCCAGCTCGATCGCCGTGTTCTGCTCGAAGACGATCGGCTCGGCCCGCGGCTTCACCAGCGTGATGCCCGCCATGACGATCAGGCACAGGGCGAAGCACACGGCCATGCGGTTCAGGAACTGCAGGTCGGGGACGGCCACCTTCAGAAGTCCGTAGGCCACGATGTTGGTCAGCAGGCCGGCGGTTCCGCACACGGCCGGCCCGCGCCGGACCAGCAGACCGAACGCGAACACGGCCAGGATTCCCGGCGAGATGAACCCCTGCCCCTCCTGGATGATCGTGAAGATGCTGTTGCTGATGGCCGGGTTTCCGAGCTGCGGGGCCAGGAAAACCGCCACGATGCCGAACGCCACAACGGCGAAGCGGCCCACGCGCACCGTCGTCGCCTGGCTGGCCTTCGGGCGGATGAACTTCTTGAACACGTCCATGGAGAAGATGGTGGACGCCGCGTTCAGCATGGCCGCCAGGGAGCTGACCACCGCGCCGAGCAGGGCGGCGAGCACGAAGCCGACGATGCCCACACCCTGGGGGAGGACGTTGCCCAGAAGCTGGGCCAGCGCCGTGTCGTACTTGAAGGCGATCATCTTCTCGGACGTCGTCAAGCTACCGGCGGTTCGGGCCGCCTCCCTGACACCGCTGTTGAACGCGTCGATCTCCTCGGCCAGGCCCGGATTCACGGCGGCCCATGACTGGTCCTCCGTCACGAATACGGTGAACTCGCCGGCCCGCTTTCCATCGAAGTCCTCGCGCGTGATGGGAAGCACGTAGGGACTCCGTGTCTCGATCGCCCCCATGGCCCCACCGTCCGGGAAGATGGCCAGCAGGTACCGTCCCGACGGCCAGGCGGCCAGCTCCACATTCGAGGGGGATTCCGCCGTGTCTACGAACTCAGTGGACGGATTGGCGTCGAGGTAGACGGCCATGCTGCTGGCCGTGTCGCCGCGGGCTTCGAGGCGCATGTCGTTCGAATACAGATTGAAGGCGATGATACCCGGAACGACGATCACGAACGGGATCAGGAGCTTCATCAGGGCGGCGAACACGATGCCCTTCTGTCCCTCGGCCAGCGAGGCCGAGCCCAGGGTTCGCTGCGTGATGTACTGGTTCAGGCCCCAGTAATAGAAGTTCGGGATCCACAGCCCGATCATCAGCGCCGTCCACGGCAGGATCGTATCCGTGGCGGGCAGGAACATGTTCATGCGGGGCCGGTTGAGATCCCAGAACCGCTCGACCGCCCCTGCGTCCGGGGCGAGAGCCTGGATGGTCACCGCTCCGGTTTCGACGTTGACCACTGAAGCCGCTTCGGTGGCCATACCGAGCTTCTGGAACGCGAACCACAGGATCACCGCGCCACCGAGGACCAGGGCGCTGCCCTGGATCAGGTCGGCCCAGGCGCATGCCTTGAGGCCACCGGCCGTGACGTAGGCCATCGCGATGACGCCGATGATCAGCGATCCGGTCGCCAGGCTCACCGACATGCCCGCCTTGCCCGCCAGCGTGCTGATGACCAGGGCGCCCGAGTAGGTGACCGCTCCGAGGAGGAGCAGGTAGATCAGGATCGTGGCCACGGCCATGATGGTGCGCGCCGTGCCGCTGTACCGGACCTCGAGGAACTCCGGCATCGTGTAGATGCCCGTGCGCAGGAAGTACGGCAGGAAGGCGAAGGCCACGATCACCAGGGTGATGGCCGCCATCCACTCGTAGCTCGCGATCGCCAGGCCGACGTGGCTGGCCGCGTTGCCGCTCATGCCCACGAATTGCTCGGTCGAGATGTTGGAGGCGATGAGCGAGAACCCGATCAACCACCACTTCAGGTCACGACCGGCGAGGAAGTAGTCCTCACTGCCCTTCTCGCTCCGGCTCTGGTACAGCCCGACACTGACGACCGTGACCACGAAAGCCACGAAGATCAGGATATCCCAGAGGGAGATCTGAAAGGACTCAGGATTCATAACGCTTCCCAATAGTCAAGGTTCAGTCGCTTCGCACCCAGACGAGGAACGAGCCGCCGCGGACGCGCAGATCGTGCGTCCCGCCTGGAAGGAGCGCGTACTCGCTCTCCACGCCGGCCAGGTCGACGCTCTCGGTGCCGGCCACCTGGAGCCACTCCCCGTCCGGGAGATCGAAGCCGAATAGGCCGTCGTTGACTCCGCTGTTGGCCAGAACGAGGACGCGCTCGCCCACGACATATCCGAGCAGCGTCTCCTCCGGTGGTGCGATCCACCGGTAGTGCCCCTCGGGCACGTCGGCAATCCTGAACACGCGTCCGTGATCGGACATGCGAAGCGCGAGCAGTCCGCGCCACCAGTCCCGCATCGCGGCCTGGTCCGAGCCTGGCACGAGGCTGTCCCACAGGAAGCGGTTCGGGGCGCGCACGTTGAAGGTGTCGTCCCTGCCCTTGAACTGGATGGGCCCGCCGGCCGCTTCGACCTCGTGCTCTTCGAGGGGCGCCAGCCCCTTGGAGCGAAGCATCTCCGTGCCCCCGTGGATCACTATGGGTCCTGCGGAGGTGAGCAGCAGCCCGGCCGCGACCCGCATGGCGCCCATGTCCACGCCTCCGAGCCCGTTGTGGTCGTTCAGAGCGTAGCGATCGGCCAGGGCCCAGTTGTCGTGGATATCCAGGTACGAGATTCCGTCCGTCGCGAGTGGTTCCTCGTCGTAGCGGTTCGGGAGCGCCTGGATCACGGCCGCCCGGGCGGAGCCGTTCCCACCCGCCCATCCCCGGTCTTCGATGGCGAACGGGCTTCCCTTGAAGGCGTTCCTTGCATCGTCCTGGAAGAAGGTGATCGGCGCGTCCGACTTGTACCACGCCCACTCCGGATTCGCCGCCACGTCCGGATCGCTGGGCGCGATCCACGGCTCACCGTAGATGATGACGTCATCGCCGAGCTCCCGTTTGACCCTGCGCAACGTCTGCTTGTCGATCTGTCCGGCGAGATCGATCCGGAAGCCGTCCACCCCGAGCTCTTCCACCCAGTGCCGCATCTGGTCGACGATCCAGCGCTGCACCATGGGCCGGTCCTCGGACTTCATCTCGTTTCCGAACGGTCCGATGTGGTCTACGTCGTTGTCCGTGCGGTAGTAGTACGGCAGGTCGAGGACGTTGAAGTTCAGCAGCAGGTGCCGGAAATCCATGTTCTCGCCGGTGTGGTTCGGCACCACGTCGATGACGACGGCGATCCCCCGCTCGTGGAACGCACGCACCAGGGCCTTGAACTGCTCGCGCTCCTGGCCCGGCCCTCTGTCCCGCGAGCGGAACCGACTCTCCACCGCGAAGGCGTGCGTCGTGCGGTACCCCCACTGATAGTTTTCGCGGTCGATGCCCATGTCGCGCGCGAAATCGTCGTCGGCGAAGGCGGCCTGCCAGTCGGCGTCCGGGTAGTGCAGGTACTCCTGCACCGGCATCAGGTGCACGACGTTCACGCCCAGGTCCACCACATAGTCGAAGCCGATCGGCTCGCCGTGCGCGTTGGTCAGTCCTGGCTGCGCCATCGCTCGAAAGGTGCCCGTCTCGACATCCGCCACGGGCAGCAGATCGGTGAAGTCCTGAACGTGCACCTCGTAGGCGACCACGTCCTCCATGGCTGGACGCCTGCCCTCGAGCGGCGGAGGCGGCGGACCGTCCCGCCACACCATCGACTTTCCGTGCGAGTCGTCGTTGGCGAGGGCGTACGGATCCGAGATGTGGACCGGGTGCGTCTCGTAGAACCAGTTCCCCGGGTCGGCCGGACCGTGCACGGTGAAGTCGTACCAACGGCCGCGCAGGTCGCCGTCTTCCGTGGCTTCCCACACCCCGTCCCCGTCCACGTCCATCTCGATGACGCGCAGGGCCTGGCCGGGACCCGCGTCCCTGTCGTCGTACAGGTACAACCGAACGGACTTGGCCCGCGGAGAGAAGACGCGGAACGTGGTCTCCGAGCCGCCGGCGGAGACGCGCGCGCCCAGCGGCTTGGCCGAGAACATCTCCCGGAACAGTGGGTCCCGCCGCACCAGGGCCCGAAGGCCTAGATCGGGGATCTCGAGGTAGTGGACCCTCAGTGGATCCACCGGCGCTTCCGGCACGGCCGTCGCTCCGGATTGACCGCTCGGACTGACGCTCGCAAGCGGAACATCGACGCCGCGCCCGTCGGTCAGCCGGTAGGCCTCCAGTTCGGCCGGGGCCTCAGCATCCTCGACGCGGAAGTGGATTTCGCTGGGACCGTGGATCTCGGCCCGGAGACGCATACCCAGTTCTTCCTCCTGTGCGCTCTGCCCGGAGTCTTCGGAGAGGCCATCCGTCGAGCCCGCATCTGGAGCGGCGCCGCCGCAGCCGGCGATGAGAGCAGCGACTAGCACGGCCATTCCCTTGCGACCGGATCGAATCGTGATCGTGATGAGTCCCCCTATCGACTCTCGGCCAGCAGGACGAGATCGAATTCGGTGTCGAGGGTGACATGCCCCTCCGCCACGGCCACCGTCTCGCCCGAGTAGGCATCCACCAATTCGGCTCCGTCCGGGAACAGGCCGTACACGAAGATGGTCTTCGGGCCCGCGTCGAGGTCCATCGCCACGATCACACGATCGGTGACACCTTCGACCTCGAGAGTGCGGCTGAATACGTACGGATCTACGCGCAATCGCTGGTGCTCGCCCGCGCCCACCGCCGGATGGGCCTTCCGGAATTGGCCCAGCTTGCGCCAGTGCTCCAGCAGCTCGACCCCATAGGCCCCGCGCTCGAGGACGGCCCAGTTCATGAACGAGCGCAGGTTGGCGTCTCCCGCCGCGCCCTCGACGACGAGCGGCCGGGCCAGCTCATCTCCGTAGTAGATCTGGGCCCCGCCCGGAGCCAGCAGAAGACGCGTACCGGCGCCGAACGGATCCTCCCGCAACGGATCCCACGGAGCGCTGTCGTCGTGAGAGCTGATGTAGTTGACGAGCGAGACGCCCTGCAGGTCGCCATCCCGGAGGGCCGCGGCGTACCGCGTGAACAGCCCGTCCAGAGACTCGCTGGTCTTCTGCTTGAAGTCGAAGTTGATGAGGCCGTCGTACCCGTAGTCGAAGAAGTCCGCGGTGTCGCCGTCCCCGAGGTCGAAGTCCCGGCCGTTCCGCATATCGTAGTTATAGACCTCTCCCATCATGAAGAACGGGAGGTCGCCGGTGACGCGGTCCGGATGAGCCGCCCGCCAGGCCGCGAACGCCTGCTCGGCTTCCAGCTTCAGCTCCGCGCTCACCCATTCCTCGAAGTGCTTGGCCGTGTCTACCCGGTAGCCGTCGAATCCGTATTCGCGCACCCAGTCGGTGAGCCATTTCATGAGATAGTAGCGGGGGGCCCGCGGATGTCCGGTGCGCTCAAAGAACGCGTCCAGCTCGGCCAGCTCCTGGTCCAGCCGGCCCTCGCGTTCCCATTTTGCGAGCAGGGCCGCCGGCAGCTCGACCGGGTCGTTCCGGTCGGTGAGGATGTCCGGAAGGTTGTCGACCAGGGTGCAGTCCACCGTCGTGGTCCGGTCGCGGAACCGGCACTTCGGCGCCTGACGCACCCAGTCCGCCGGCCACACGGGATCTTCCTCCGTCACCGGCCCCGTGTGGTTGATGATCGCGTCCATGAGCACCCGGATCCCGCGCATGTGCGCCGCCTCGACCACAGCCCGCAGGTCGTCGGCGGTTCCCAACACCGGATCGACGGCCGTCCAGTCCTGGATCCAGTAGCCGTGGTACGCGTAGGTCCGGCCGGTGCCCTCGTCGGTGGCGCCGCGGTTCTGCTCCTGGAACGGAGTCATCCATATGGCGTCCACCCCGAGGGCCTCGAAGTAGCCCTCCTCCAGCTTCAGCAGCACGCCGGCGAGATCCCCTCCCTGAAAGTCGCGCAGCATCGCTCCGTCTCGCGCGCGGCCGAGGGCGAGGTCGTTGTTCGGATCGCCGTTGTAGAAACGATCGGTGAGGAGGAAGTAGATCGAGGCCGAGTTCCAGTACGCCGCCGCGTCCGAGGTGGCTGCTGCCCGGAGGTCCGGGGCGCCGGCATCCGGGACGGGAGCAGCGGGGCCAGGGGCCCTGGCGCTGCACGCCGACAGGGCTCCGAGCCCGATGAGCCCGATGGCACGGAATACGATCTTCATGTTTCTGTGCCCCTTCGTCGATTCACTGTCGGTCCGCTCCTCAACCGGAGACCGCGGCTGCCACGTCGTCCCGGTCTTCCACCCGAAGCGTAAGAGCCGCAGCGAGCACCAGCGAGGCGCCCCCGATGAGGAGCGCGTAGATGGCCTCGCCCCCGAAGAAGCGTCCCACGAAGAAGCCGAGGATCGCCGCCGCCACGATCTGCGGAATCACGATGAAGAAATTGAACACGCCCATGTAGTAGCCCATCTTCGACGGAGGCAGGGACCCCGTGAGGATCGCGTACGGCATGGAGAGAATACTGGCCCAAGCGATGCCGACGCCTACCATCGACGCCAGCAGGAGCCGCGGGTCGGAGATGATGAACACGGAGAGGAGCCCGGCTGCGCCGCACACGAGGCAGATGGCGTGGGCGATCTTCCGGCTGGTCTTCTTTGCCAGGACCGGGATGGCGAACGCCACCAGGGCGGCCACCCCGTTGTACGCGGCGAACGAGACCCCGACCCAGTTCGCCCCCTCGTTGTACAGCGCCGACGTGGTGTCCGTGGTGCCGTAGATGTAGCTGGTCACCGCCGCCGTCGTGTAGATCCACATGGCGAACAGGGCGAACCACGAGAAGAACTGAACCCAGGCCAGCTGCTTCATGGTGTGCGGCATGTCCTGGAAGTCGTTCATGATCGTGACAAAGCCGTTGTCGTAGCGGCCGCCCTTCTGCATGAGTCCGCTGAGGACGAGCAGGATCCCGACGAACGCCATCCCGGCGGACAGGATCATCACCTGGTAGAGCTCGGCGGTGGCCAGCCACACGGAAAACAGGCCGCCTACGACGAGTAGGACCCAACCGAGCTTCATCTGCCGGCTTCCGTTGGCCGCGTACTCCTCCAGCGTGCGCTCCGCCTTGGCGAATTCCTCCCGCTCCTGGTTCTCCTCGAAGGACGCCATCTCCTCGGGCGAGTATTCCCTCGATCGGATCACCGTCCACAGGACCGCGATGAAGAACACGGCCGCCCCGAGGTAGAAGGAGAGGCGGAC
>JABDQB010000420.1 GCA_013042495.1 Gemmatimonadota bacterium | reverse complement strand
CGCTGACGCCCCAGTCCGAGGTGTTCTTCGAAGCCGTGCGCGGTTCGGGCGGTACCGCTCGACTGGTGCTGCTGCCCTTCGAGGACCACGGCTACCGGGCCCGCGAGAGCGTGGAGCACGTCCTGTGGGAGCAGTTGGAGTGGTTCGACCATTACGTAAAGAACGACGCGCAGGAGTAGGCGCTGCTGAGCGATCCTGCCCGAGGAGGTGAGCGCCGTACCATCGTTAGACACTCGGGGGTAGACCGATGAGCGCGTACGACGCGGATGTCATCGTAGTCGGTGCAGGCCTGGCCGGTCTCGCGTGTGCCCGGCGCCTGCAGCGCTCGGGCCTACAGGTACTCGTGGTGGAGGCAAGTGACGGTCCGGGAGGCCGCGTACGCACGGACAGCGTCGATGGCTTCCTGCTGGACCGCGGCTTCCAGGTCTTGCTCACCGCCTACCCAGTGACCCGCACGGAGCTCGACTTCGGACGGCTCGACCTCCGGCCGTTCGAGCCTGGCGCCCTGGTCCGGACGGGCGGTGCGTTCCACCGCGTATCCGATCCCTTCCGCCGTCCGGGCGCGGCTCTCGCGACCCTCAGGGCTCCCATCGGTTCATGGGGCGACAAGCGGCGCGTGGCGCAGCTCGCGCTCCGGGTCCGGCGCGGATCGCTGGCCGAGCTGTTCGAGCGGCCGGAGACGTCCACTCTCTCGTACCTGACTGCGCGTGGCTTCTCGGACCGGATGATCGACACCTTCTTCCGGCCGTTCCTGGGCGGGGTCTTTCTCGATCCGTCGCTCGAGACATCGAGCCGCATGTTCGAGTTCGTTTTTCGGATGTTCGGTGAGGCGGACGTCGCAGTGCCAGCCCGGGGCATGGGTGCGCTGAGCGAGCAGCTGGCCGGAGACCTGCCTGCCGGTTCCCTGCGGCTGAACTCGCCCGTGGAGTCGGTAAGTAGCGAGAACGTCCGGGTGGAAGGCGGCGGTTCCCTGTCGGCTCGCGCAGTCGTGGTCGCCACCGAAGGTCCGGCGGCGGAACGATTGACCGACCTGAGGGATGTTCCCGGGTACCGGCCGGCTCTGTGCCTCTACTACGCGGCGGCAGAGCCACCCGTCGGGGAGGGAATCCTGATCCTCAACGGCGAGGGCAGGGGACCGGTCATCAATTTCACGGCGATGAGCCGGGTGTCGTCCACCTATGCTCCCGCGGGCCGGGAGCTGCTCTCCGCGACGATCCTCGGCGATGGGATCGAGCGACCCGAAGTACGCGTCGAAGCCCGTTCGCAGCTTCGCGAGTGGTTCGGGCCGGCGGTGGATGAGTGGGAAGAGATCGCGGCCTATCGGATTCCCATCGGGCTGCCCGACCAATCACCCCGGGCGGGGGGCGTTCGGGCCCGGCCCCTCCGCACCGACGACGGCGTGTTCGTCGCCGGCGATCACCGCCGCCACGGCTCGATTGAAGGCGCCATCGTGGCCGGTCTCGAGGTCGCTGGCGCAGTCGGCGCCAGTCTGAGCGCGGCCTGAACCGGTGGAGCGCGGGGATCAGTCCTCGAGCACGATCACCCCGCAGGCGTCACGGCTGCCCCCGGCGCACCCCGGCGTGAGTTCGTCTTCCTGGTCGCAGTAGGCGTCGGGGTTGGTGTGAATGATGAAAGCACTGCCATCCTCGTCGAACACACTCAACCTTCCCGACGACAGCGTGATGCGACTGGTGGTCGTTTCCAGCGTACCATAGCCATCGACGACTTCGATGTTGATCAGATCCCCGCCGTGAAACGGGTGATTGTAATCCGGAGCATCGGGGGTCGACTTTCCAAACGGACCCGGGTCATGATGCCCTCCGGCGGCCGAGCACGGCTCGCACTGGCCGGTCTCGTGCACGTGCACGGCGTGCTTTCCGTCCGACAGACCCCTGACCTCGATGGAGATGTCGACCAGTTTCACGCCTTCGTCCGAAGGACGCTCGCGTAGAGTCGCGTGGCCCGTGATGTCCGAGTCGTCACAGGCCCGGATCTCCGCTCTGGCCGCGACTCCCGTCGTTTCTTTGGCCGAGGGCGAGCCGCATGCCGCAAGGAAGAACAGTCCAACCACGAAGATCGGCAGACGCATGCCCGGGCACGCTCGGTCTTCATTAGCCACGTTTAGTCTCCGTTCGAGTGATGGTTTCAGCACCAGGTGCGGCACGGTCAGCTGCTTTCCCCGCCGAAGAGGCCGGCCAGCTCCTCGGCCATT
>JABDQB010000415.1 GCA_013042495.1 Gemmatimonadota bacterium | reverse complement strand
GGCTGCCCCCCGGTTGGACATTACCGTGCGAACGTCGGCGAAGTCGACGTTGACTTCACCGGTAACGCTGATCAAGTCCGAGATTCCTTGCGTGGCGTGAAGCAGGACCTCATCGGCCTTCTTGAGGGCGGCCCGGAACGTCGTCCCTTTCCCGACGACGGACAGGAGCTTCTCGTTGGGCACCACGATCATGGTGTCGACCGACCGGCGGAGGTCGCGGAGACCCATTTCCGCGTGCTTCATCCGCTTCTTGCCCTCGAAGTTGAAAGGCCGCGTGACGATCGCGATCACCAGGGCACCCATCTCGCTGGCGATCTGGCCCACCCTCGGTGCCGCCCCGGTCCCCGTCCCGCCTCCCATTCCCGCCGTGACGAACACCAGGTCAGCGCCCTCCAGAGCGCGACGCACCTCTTCTTCGTTCTCCGCGACCGCCTGCCGACCGACCTCCGGCCGGGCACCGGCCCCGAGACCGCGCGTCAGCTTTCGCCCGATCTGCAGACTGAGGTGCGCGGTGCAGTTGTCGAGGGCCTGCGCGTCCGTATTGATCGCCACGAACTCGACCCCTTCGAGGTTCTCGTCGATCATGCGGTTCACGGCGTTCCCTCCAGCGCCTCCCACGCCGACGACTTTCATGCGGGCGTTCCGCGTCGTCTCAGGCTCGAACTCAAATACCATCTGTCCCTCCCGACTCTTTTGGGGGTTCATCCTCGCTCCGATCTCTAATCCGACTCCGACCCGTGCCGCGACTCAGAAGAAGTCGCGCAACCAGTCGGTCAATCGACTGAATGTCCTCAACGCCATTCCGCCACCCGTCTCCCGGGCGCGCATTTGCCCATACACGGCAAGGCCTGTGGCCGTGGAAAGCCGGGGGTCACGCGTCGCCTCCACCACCCCTCCGAGACCCGCCCCCGGCTGCCCGAGGGCCACCGGCATGTTGAACACGGTCTGGGCCAGGTCGACGATCCCCTCGAGGCTGGCCCCGCCGCCCGTCAGCACGACACCGCCAGGCAGCGCGCCCAGCAACTCTTTCTCCTCGAGCGCTTCGTATACGAGCCCGAACATCTCGTCCAGGCGCTGCTCGATGATGTGCGCCAGGAGCTCTCGCGATACCTCCCGGGTACGGCCGGGCGTCGGTCCGACGATCTCGAGTTTCTCGTCCTCCCCCACCGCTCCGGTGCTGGCGCTTCCGCGGTTCCTCTTCAGGTCCTCGGCGTCCGCCAGCGGAATCCCGAGCCCCTTCACGATGTCATTGGTGACGGTCACGCCACCCCAGGGGAGGGTCGCCACGAGGTATAGCCGGCCGTCGCGGTACACCGTCAGCTCGGTGGCCGCGCCTCCGATCTCCAGCAGTACCACACCGGCCTGACGCTCTTCGTCCGAGAGCACCGCGAGGCTCGTCGCCAGCGGGGAGAACACGAGCTCCTCGATCCGGTAGCCGGCGCGATCGATAGCCTTACGCAGGTTCTGACACGCGGGTGAGCTGGCCGTGACGACGCAGACCTCGGACTCGAGCCGGGTCGCTGCCATGCCTCTCGGATCCTGGATTCCGGACTGGCCATCGACCGCGTAGTCCTGCGGAATCGCGTGCAGGAGCTCCCGATCGGGAGGAATCACGATGGCGCGGGCTACTTCGTGCACCCGGTCGAGATCCCTCTGATCGATTTCCTCGCCCGAAACGGCTACCACACCGGAGGAGGACCCGACATCGATGTGCTCTCCCGCTATTCCGGCGTAGACGATGCCGGCCTCGATACCCGCCATGTCCTCGGCGTCCCTGAGCGCCTCCCGAACGGACTCTGTCGCTGCCTCGATGTGAGTGACGTTTCGGTTTCGCACGCCCTCCGTGTGCGCGACGCCGACACCGAGGACCCGTACCTGTTCCGCCGGTGTGTCCCACCCGGGACCCGTCTCCACGAGAACGGCCGTGGTGGACGTGGAGCCAACGTCGAGGCCGGCCAGGCAGCGCGGACCGCCTATCATGCGGCCTCCCTCACGGCGACCACTACCTGGTCGCGGAACCGGGCATCGACCGACGTGACCCGACCCCGGGCCGCGCACTCTCCGATCGCGTCCTCGGCCCTCAGAAAGGCCAACTCCGCATTCTCGAGCGGCAGAATCACTCTCTGCGCGTGGCTTCCGTCCAGGAGCAGGAGTTCGATCGCGTCTCCCCTCGACCGATGGACCTCCGACACCTGGTGAACGAAATCAGGGCTCAGGCGGCCCAGCCGCGCGAGGACGGAGAGCACCCGCCGGGAGTCTTCGTCGGCCACGCGGCCAGCCTCTACCGTCGCCTGCAGGAGAATCGGAAGGTCCAACGCGTGAACGGCGGGATCCAGGGGAAGGATTCTGCCCGTGCCATCGACCGGCTCCAGCGTGGGAGCCGACACCAGCGCGACCGGCCGCACCTCCCGCAACTCTATCGCCAGGCGGTTGAGGCCCTGGCGCCGAACGCGCGCTTCCTCGATCAGAGGATGCGTCTCGAGGCGGGTTTCTACGTCGGCATGCTCGTCCCAGGCTGATGCCTCGGGCGAAATGGCGGCCAGGGCCCGGGCCGCGTCGGAGGAGACGAAGCGAGATCCGTTCACTTCGATGGCTGCGACTCTGGCCGCCGGGAGCGTTCGCATGAACGCCGGCCCCCACATCGGGCTTGCCATGCCCAGGGCGGCCACGGCCCCGGCGACCGCGAGGCGGCGACGCAGATCCCGGCTCACCGGACGGCTCCCACCGAAGACAACTCTTCGGAATCGAATCCCCAGAGGCATATCTCCGGCTCCAGCCAGATCCCCGTGAGGTCGTATACGCGGCGCCGGGTCTCGGCCATCAGCCAGAGGACGTCGGCCGCCGTCGCTTCACCCACGTTGGCGATGAAGTTGGCGTGCCGCTCCGTGATCTGCGCTCCCCCGCGGACGGCTCCTCGCATGCCGGCCCGATCCACGACCTCCCAGGCCGAGCCGTAGGGCCCTCCGGGGTTCTTCCAGATCGACCCGCAGGACGGCAGTTCATATACCTGGGTCTGGACTTTCCGGCGACGGCGCTCGGCATGCGCCGCGTTCACCGCGTCCGGGGCGCCGGGGAGCGCCGAAAAACGCGCCGCGAGAAACACCCAGGCTTCGGGGAGGCCGACCGACCGGTATCCTGGCGACGCGTCCTCCGGTTGGATCCGCACTCGATCTCCGGTGGCCGTCATCGCTTCCGCCCACAACACCCGGTCCCAGATTCCGACCTCAGCGGACCCCGCGTTCATGCGAAGGGCACCGCCGACGCTGCCGGGCACGGCTTCCAGGAAGTCCCAGCCCGTTCTTGCCTCCCGCCTGGCGTCTCCGACCAGCGCGGGGAGACCGGCCGCCGCACCCGCGTCGACCGCATCGGCGGACAGGTTCAGGAAATCGAGATCGCCCGAAAGCGACAGGATCGGCTCTGACACACCGCGATCGGAGACGAGGACGTTGGCGCCCCAGCCGAGTACGCGATACGTGGCGCCCTCGAGCGATCGCAGACCCGCCGCGAGTTCGACAGGATTCGCGAATCTCGCGAAGCGGTCCGCCGGCCCCCCGATCCGGTAGCGCGTCAAGGAGGCCAACGACACATCAGACTCCCACATCGATCGCCCCCTTCCCGTCCGCCGC
>JABDQB010000410.1 GCA_013042495.1 Gemmatimonadota bacterium | reverse complement strand
GGCTGGACATGACGGACGAGATGTTGCTCCTGGCACGGCGGAACCAGCGTGAAGCCGGCGTGAAGAATGCCCGGTTTCTCAAAGGAGAGATCGAGAAGGTGCCTCTTCCCGACGCCGCCGTGGACGTGATCATCTCGAACTGTGTCATCAACCTGTCGGTGGACAAGGCGAGCGTCCTGCGCGAGGCCTTCCGGGTGCTCCGTCCCGGTGGCCGATTCGCGGTGTCGGACATCGTGCTGCGCGGCGACCTGCCCGAACCCATCCGGAAGAGCCTGGAAATGTGGGCTGGCTGCGTGGCCGGGGCCCTGCAGGAATCCGACTACCGGCGGCTGCTCGCCGAGGCCGGCTTCGAGGATATCGACATCGAACCGACCCGCGTGTACACGGCCGACGACTCCCGCGATTTCCTGGGCGAGGTCGGAATCGGGGAAGCGGATCTGGTGGCGGCCGAGGGACGGATCATGGCCGCGTTCGTCCGGGCCCGGAAGCCCGCCTAGCCGGAGGTGGCCTTCCCGCCGCCCACCTGAGATATTGGCTCTCGGTCTGCTCGAGACCGTGTTCCCGACGAACGTGTGGAGCGAGAGCCAATGTCATTGCACCGACACTCCTTCCTGGGCATCCGCCTGACCTCATTCCTGTCGCTGGCCGCGACCGCGACGCTGGTCATGCCGACCTTCGCCTGCCGGCCCGCCGAGGACGCGCGGGAGCCGGCGGACCTCGTCCTGCGGGGCGGACGCGTGGTGACCGTCGACCCGGCCCTGCCCGATGCGGAAGCCGTGGCGATGCGCGGGGACCGCATCCTGTTCGTGGGGAGCGACGCTGAAGTCGGCGCCTTCACAGGACCACGGACGGACGTCATCGACCTGGCCGGCCGGCTCGCGATTCCCGGTTTCATCGAGGGACACGGTCACCTGATGGGACTCGGGCAGTCGCGTCTGCAACTCGATCTCATGGCCACCGCGTCCTATGAAGACCTCATCGGCCTGGTGACCGAGGCGGTAGCCGGCGCAGGACCGGGCGAGTGGATCGTCGGGCGGGGATGGCACCAGAGCAAATGGAATCCGGCGCCTGATCCGGCGGTTCGTGGATTTCAGACCCACGACGCCCTGTCGGAAGTGTCGCCCGACAACCCGGTTCTGCTCCGCCACGCCTCGGGGCATGCCAGCTTCGCCAATGCCAGGGCCATGGAGCTCGCGGGCGTGACCGCGGCTACCCCCGACCCTGATGGAGGAGAGATCATCCGCGACGCGGCCGGCGTGCCGACCGGGATCTTCGTGGAAACAGCCGCGCTCCTGTTTTCCGAAGCCTACGCGGCTTCGCGGGAGAACATGACGTCCGCAGACCGGCAGGCCGAGAACATGCGGGCGCTGCTTCTCGCCCAGGAGGAAGCGTTCAGCAAGGGCGTGACGAGCTTCCAGGATGCGGGAGTAGGGGTCGAGACGCTGGAGCTGTACCGCAAGGCGATCGACGACGGTGATCTCAAGCTCCGCGTGTGGGCGATGGTGGGCGCTGGGGTGCCGAACCTCGCGGAGGTCCTTCCGGCGGTGCGCGTCGTGGGCTACGGCGGAAACCGCCTGACGGTGCGGGCCATCAAAGCCTATTCGGATGGCGCCCTCGGCTCGCGCGGGGCATGGCTGCTGGATCCCTACGAGGACGATCCCGGCAACTCCGGACACAACACGGTGCCTCTCGAAGACATCGCCGCGGTGATACGTCTCGCACTGCAGCACGACTACCAGGTAGGCACGCACGCGATCGGCGACCGGGCGAACCAGGCGGTGCTCGATCTGTACACTGCGGCGTTTGCCGAGATGCCCGACGCCGGCGAGGGCGTTCGATTTCGGATCGAGCATTCCCAGATCCTCAGCCCGTACGACGTGCCGCGCTTCGCCGATCTCGGGGTCGTGGCGGCCATGCAGGGCATTCACGCCATCTCGGATGGTCCCTGGACCCCGGACCGGCTGGGCGAGACGCGGACCCTGGAGCGCGCGTATCAGTTCCGCGACCTCATCGATGCGGGGGTAACCGTGATGAACGGGACGGACACGCCGGTGGAAGACGTGAACCCGATCCCCTCGTTCTACGGCACCGTCGTCGGCCGGATGAACAATGGAGAGGTGCTGAACCCGGATCAACTGATGACCCGCATGGAAGGACTGGAGGCCTACACGATCAACGCCGCCTACGGAGCGCACGAGGAGTTCAGCAAGGGGTCGATCACGCCCGGCAAACTGGCCGACGTCGTCATCCTGTCGCAGGACATCCTCGAGATTCCGGACGAAGAGATTCTCGACACGCGGGTGGACCTGACCATCGTGGGCGGTGAAATCGTCTACACGCGAGCCAGCGACTGATTCACCGCTCTCCGGTGTTCGCTTCCGGGACACCGATTCCTCGAATCGCACACCTCGGGCCCCGGCGCTGACCGCCGGGGCCCGGCGCAATTCTATCTTCGACAGTCGTTTATGGCGATACGCCGACGTGGCACGCGGGTTGCTCCTGTAACCCGCAAGCACTGCCGGTCCGCCGGAAGGAAGTGTGGACGAAGTGAGAGACGACGTAGCTGGGTTCACTTCCGACCGGCGGACTCTGACGGCTGCGGCTCGGTCAGCAAGGCCGTCAGGTGCAAGCAAGCGTTGTGACACCTCATCACCAGGGGCGAGAAGGGGTCGAAGCGGGTGCCGCCCCACCCCTCGACCGACGACCTTTTCGCCCCATCCCACCGCCTTCTTGTCGGGTTGATTCTGCGAGCTATGCGCGATACATTCGCCGGGGAATCAAATATCATATTGTGGTCCTCTTTTTGGGGTGAATCCGATGAAGAAGACTCTGTTCGCTCTCGCTCTCGCCGCGATGTCGGTCCCGGCCATGGGCGCGCGCCCGGCAGCGGCCCAGGACTCGCCGTGCGTCGAATGCCACGCGGCCGAGACGCCCGGGGCGGTGGCCGACTGGAAGCTCAGCCGGCACGGCCAGATGGGCCTGGACTGCTCGGTGTGTCATGGCACGCACGCATCGGCCGCGGACGTCGGAGAACTCCGCGCCGTCACTCCGGACACGTGCGGAAACTGCCACGCGGACCGGGTCGAGCAGTACAGCAAGGGCAAGCACGCGGTCGCCTGGGCCGC
>JABDQB010000406.1 GCA_013042495.1 Gemmatimonadota bacterium | reverse complement strand
CCGTCGTCGTCGGCCGATCCGGCTTTCTCGGCGGAAAACGGCCCCTGTTTCTACAACGCGTATTCCTGGAGCGTCCGCGGGCAACTCAACCAGACAATGATCGCCGCGGAGATGCGGGACCTGGCCGACGCCACGCAGATGCGGAAACTTACCGGCCGCGACACGAGTCGCGGTTCCGGTTGTCTGGGTCACTACGCGGTGACCCTTGGTGACCTGTACGGTCCGTGGGCCTACTACGTGATGGGTGGGGTTCCGCTTCCCGAGCGCGCGTCACAAAGGCAGGTAAAGACCGTCTGGGAAGCCAGCCGAAAGGCGGCTGCCGAGGCCGAGGCGAAGGAAGCGCGGGAGCACGCGTGGGTGCCGGAGATCGGTAGCGGACACGGCTCGGACGAGGCCCTGAAGGCAAGGACGCTAGTGCTGAGAGTGGCGCCAGGCCCCAAGCCCGCTTCGTACAACGGCGTTCCGATCATCGAACGCGAAAAGTCCTGGGAGAGGTTCGAGACCGCGGACGGAAGCCGCGTGTGGAGAGAGGCGCGGCAGGGCAACTCTTACGGTACGCGGGGTGTTCGCAAACAGGACACTGGTCGCGCATATTCGGGTTCGAACGAGGCGGATGAACGCGTGAAGCGCCAGGAGGTACGTCGGTCGGTGCCGCGGTCCATGCCGCAGGCTCCAGCCGCGTCGAGTAGTACGAGCCGATCCGGGTCGTCTGCATCGTCTTCGTCTTCTTCGTCCTCCTCATCGAGCCCCAAGCGCCAGTCGCCGCGGCGGGGAGCCAAGAAGCAATAGGCGCTCCCGGCCCGCCGGGCCGAGAGCTTCGCCTATTCGGAGCAGGTCAGTCGTCTTCGCCGTCTCCATCGTCGTCTTCGAAAGCCTCGAACGACTGCTGGATGTTGCTCTCGATATCACTGCGATTTGCTTCATCTGCCGGATTCAGGAGGTCGGCTCCCAACCGGAACCAGGATTCTACGTCCACCGAGAGTGTCACGTTGACCGGGCCGGCGGACGAATCCAGGGGCGGTACGAGCTCGAACTCGAACTCCTCCTCGACGCCAGTCGTGAACACGAACTGACTGCCATCGAAGTCGCCTTCCACCCGAATGCTGACGTCGGCCAGATCCGGCCGCGCGGTCAGAAGAGCCGCGTCCTCCGGATCGCCCGAAACTTTGTGGATCTCGATCTCGAGCTCATCATACAGACCGGCTGGAACGTCGGAGATCGACAGTATGGCCGCCGTGCTCCCATCCATCGGAAGCTCGAATACGCGCGGTCCGGTCTCGAATTCCTCGCACTGGTCTTCACCCTCGAACTCGACGTCGCACGAGTCGTCGTCCACCTTCTCGAGCTCGATTTCGCGCATCACGAGCTCGACTTTCGTGACGGTCAGCGTCGAGGCGGCGTCCGTGTACACCAGGTCGAACAGGGCCGGTGAGGTCACCGTAGCGGCCGCGCCGCCACCCGTTGGAACCGTCACCGAAAGGGAGACGGCCCCCTGGGTCGGGCCGGTGTTGTCATCGCAGGCCGCGGGTCCAATCAGCGACACGAGACCGGCAAACAGCAGCGTGCGTCTGAACGTCATCCGTTTCCTCCTTGAATGCATGGGCGCTCCGGAAGGCGCATTTCATGGAAACCCCGAGCGCAATAGAAGTGCCCCGATTGGCGCACTCGCCTACAACTCGTTGTCAGAAAACGTTTTCAAGTGCTTATCCACAGGGCCTCGACAGGCCCAGAGATCCTGTATCGAGTTCGGCGTTCGACAAATGATGCGCACGACCGGATTGGACGAAGGGCCTGCTCCGGGCCTAACATCACCGGCCCAAGGTCCACGACCCGAGGAGGCGCATGCAGGGAGTTGCGGTCGCGTCCAGCACCAAGCTGGCGGCCGATGCGGGAGCGATCATCGCGGACGCCGGTGGCAACGCCGTAGACGCGGCGGTGGCCGCGGCGTTCGTGTCGATCACGACCGAACCGGCGATCTGCTCTCTGGGTGCCGGGGGCTTCCTGACCATCTGGCCTCCGTCGGGCGACCCGGTCACCATCGATGGCTACATCGAGATGCCGGGCCGCGGCCTTCCCCCCGAACGCCTCGGAGGCGGACGGCGGGACGTGTGGATCGGCTATGGCGGTGGCTTGGATCTGACTGTCGGCCATGGGTCGGTCGGGACACCCGGGGGCGTGGCCGCACTGTCCATTGCGTCACAGCGTTACGGGCGTCTGCCCTGGGCCGAGGTGGTCGAGCCGGCCTACCAGGATGTCAAGAACGGGTTCGCCCTCTCGCTGGCCTCCTACACCTACCTGAAACATGCCTCGGAGAAGGTGTTCGGGTGGAACGAACAGAGCCACCGGGCCCTGCACCACGCCGACGGCGCGCTCAGGAAACCGGGCGAGACCATCTGGATCGAGGAGTTGGCCCACACCCTGCGGCGCATCGCCGACTACGGCGCGGAGGAATTCTACGTCGGTGAGACGGCCCGCCTCATCGCGTCCGATATGCAGAAACACGAAGGGGTTCTAACGCTCGAAGACCTGGCCACGTACCAGCCGATCGTCCGCGATCCGCTGGTAACGGGCGTGGACAAGTGGCGGGTGGCGACCAACCCGCCTCCTGCGCTCGGCGGCTCCACGCTCACCGCAATGCTCCTGCTCATGCAGAACGAGCCCGTGGACCGGTGGGGCGCCCACGAGGTGGCCTGGCTGGCGCGCGTCCAGGAGGGTGTGCTTGACTACCGGCTCGAGAATCTCGACTTGAGTGAAGACCTCGAGCGCGACCTGGATCGACTCCTGGTCGAAGCCCGTATGGGGGAACTCAAGCGCTGGGTGTCCTCTCCCTCGACCGTGCACACGTCGGCGGTAGACGCGGACGGGCTGGCGTGCAGCGTCACCATGTCCGCCGGGTACGGATCGGGCGTCATGCCGCCCGGCACCGGGGCGTGGATGAACAACTGCCTCGGCGAGCATGAGCTCAACCGGCGCGGTTATCACAAATGGCCCGCCGGCACCCGCCTTCCCTCGAACATGGCTCCCACCGTGGCCCGGCATGAAGACGGATCGGTGATCTCCATAGGGTCGCCAGGCGCGGATCGGATCACGACGGCCATCCTGCAAGTGCTAGTGAATCACCTGCACCTCGGGATGACACTCGCCGAGGCGGTAGGGCACGCGCGTCTGCACGTAGAGAACCGCGGCGGCGCCAAGGTGGCGGCCTGCGAGCCCGGTCTCCCGATCGACGAGCTTCGGATCCCGGCCCGCCGGTTCGACGGCCTGGATATGTATTTCGGCGGGGCAGGCGCCGCGAAGCTCAACGCGGACGGTACTTTCGAAGTAGCGGCGGATCCGAGGCGCGGCGGTGGGACGACGA
>JABDQB010000405.1 GCA_013042495.1 Gemmatimonadota bacterium | reverse complement strand
GCACGAGGCCGTCGTCCGTTCCGGCGTAGATCAGACCCTCGACCAGCGGCGACTCGCTGAGCGCGACGACGTTTCCGTAGAACGACGTGGAGTTGTTCTTCGCTACCGCGTCCACGCTCCAGACCCGACCCATGACCTCCAGCGCATTGCGATCCAGCCCGCGAGTCAGGTCACCGCTCACGGACCGCCATGAGTCGCCCCTGTCGTCGCTCCGGAAGAGGATCTGCGAGCCGTAGTACAGCCGGGAAGGGGAGTGCGGTGAAATCAGGAGGGCGGAGTCCCAGTTCCACCGGAGTGGGGGCCCCTCCGCACCCGGCTGCGGCCTGATATCGATCTGCTCCCCCGTTCTCCGGTCGAAGCGAACGAGGCCTCCGTACTGCCATTGCGAGTAAACGATGTTGGGATCCTCGGGATCCACGGCCGGGTCGAACCCGTCGCCTCCCACCGTGATGAACCAGTCGCTGTTGCGAATCCCGTGCCGGGTGATCGTCCGGGAGGGCCCGCCCTGCGTGTTGTTGTCCTGCGTCCCGCCGTAGATGTTGTAGAAGGGCTCGGCGTTGTCCACCGCGACTTTGTAGAACTGCGTGACCGGCAGGTTCGCCTTGTAGCCCCAGTTCTCGCCCCGGTCCCACGTCTCGTAAAGCCCGCCGTCTCCACCGATCAGAAGGTGGTCCTGATCCCGCGGATCGATCCACAGCGCATGGTCATCCACGTGGCGCCACTCGCCTCCCAACCGGGACCACGTCTTGCCACCGTCTTCCGTCACCCGCGTACGCGTATCGAGGGCGTAGACGCGGTCGAACTGATGGGGATCAACAACGATCTCCTGGTAGTATTGCGGGCTGCTCGCGATGTAGTCGCTCTGCCGCGACCACCTCTCGCCGCGGTCATCAGTCCGAAAGAACCCGCTCTTCCCGTTCGCGGCTTCAACGGTGGCGTACAGAACAGTCGGGTCCTGGGGGGACATGGCCAACCCGATGCGCCCCTTGTCTCCGGCGGGCAGTCCCTTGTTCGCCGGCTTCCAGGTGAGGCCGCCGTCCACCGACTTGTAGATCCCCGACCCCGGTCCGCCGTTGATCAGCGTCCATACGTGCCGCCTCCGCTGATAGGCCGCGGCATACATCACGTCGGGATTCCTCGGATCTATCAGCAGATCCGTAACGCCGGTGTCTTCGTCCAGTTCGAGAGCCAGGTCCCAGGTCTCGCCCCCGTCACTCGTCCGGTACACGCCGCGGTCTCCGCCACTCGCCCACAAGGGTCCCTGCGCCGCAACGAATACAAGGTCCGAATCGCGCGGGTCGATGACGATCTTCGCGATGTGCTCGGATTGCTCCAGACCGACGAGCTCGAAGGAGCGCCCTCCATCAATGGACTTGTAGAGTCCATCCCCGTAGCCGACGCTGCGCTGGCTGTTGTTCTCGCCGGTGCCGACCCAGACGACGAGGTGATCGGTCGGGTCCACCGCCACCGTGCCGATGGAATAGGAGCCGTACTTGTCGAAGATCGGTTTCCAGGTCACTCCCGCATTCACCGTCTTCCAAACCCCGCCGGATGACACCGCCACGTACCAGGTCGAGGTGGCGTCCGGGTGGATCGCGAGATCCCCGATTCGGCCCGAGGTGAGCGCCGGGCCGATCGCCCGGAACTCGAGACCGGAGATCAGGGACGAATCGAGGGTCGGTCTTCCGCTCGGTTCTTCGGCATCCTCGTCATCCTCCTGGCCGAGGAGCGCGGTTGGCAGGAGTAACGCGATGGCAAGGATCAGGTGTGGAACACGGACGAGCCTCATGGTCCCTCCGGGGCAACGAGTGCAAACGTCGGGATGTCACGCCCGCAGGTCCGGTGCTGGCAGACTCCTGCCGGAGTGGCCTTCCGGGCCGCGGCTTGTCGCCTAACCTATTCACCCGACGGTACGGACGGTATAGCCCGGAAGCGGAGTGAATCGTATTCTCCCGAGACCGTCGCCTACCCATATGGATCCGCGCGAAAGGAGTGCGTGATGCCCCAGGCCCGAGGCTCCAGAACCGCCAGATATTGGATCGCCGTGCTGGGCGTGGCCGTTCTGGCCAGCGGAATTCCGGCCGGTTCGATCTCCGGACAGGCGGTGGTTGACACGTCCCTGCTGGCTGGCATGAAGTACCGATCGATCGGCCCGGCACGGGGTGGGAGAGTGACGGCGGTCGCCGGGCTCGTTTCAGAGCCATTGTCCTATTTCATGGGCAGCACCGGAGGGGGCGTCTGGAGGACGGACGACGCGGGGGCCAGTTGGAGAAACGTGTCCGACGGCCAATTCGGTGCCGCCTCGGTGGGGGCCATCGCGGTCGCCGATTCCGACCCGAACGTCGTCTGGGTGGGCATGGGCTCGGCTTGCATCCGTGGCAACACGTCCCAGGGCGACGGCGTCTACCGATCGCTGGACGGCGGCAAGTCCTGGACGCATTCGGGTCTGCCTGAGGCAGGGCAGATCGGTCGGATCGCGGTCGACCCCCGGAACCCGGATGTCGCTTTCGTCGCCGCGCTCGGACACCCGTTCGGCCCGAACTCCGAACGGGGCGTATACCGGACCCGAGACGGAGGCGCAGAGTGGGAGAATGTGCTCTTCGTAAGCGACAGCACCGGGGCCGTGGATCTGGCTCTGAATCCGGCCAATCCACGGATCATCTACGCGGGCATGTGG
>JABDQB010000401.1 GCA_013042495.1 Gemmatimonadota bacterium | reverse complement strand
AAACGAGGGAACCCACGACCTGATCGGATACATGCGGTTCTCGCCCGGTGCGCACAATCCGCTGCTCGGGGTCCCGGAGTTGATGGTCGAACCGGAGCGCGCGCGAGAGGCCCGGGAACTCCTCGCGGAGATCGAACCGACCGGCGGATGACGACCGGGCCGGCGTCGCGGCTCACTCACGAACACGAGGAGGCACGGCATGGAAGCGTTCGGGATCATCGGGATATCGCTCGGGGCGATGGGGTTCATTTTCGGCATCAGCGCGTTCACGCGACTCAACAAGCTCGAGAAGCAACTGAAGGCGACCGGCGTCCTGGATCCGGATTTCAAGTCCGGCTGATCGAGGGCCGGTTTCACGAACGTGGCCGAAGCGGACTTCGACGACCGCTCGCTCGAGACGATCCGGTCCGACGCCGCCGTCCACCGGCGCTTGCGCAAGGCAACAACGTCGTCCCGTTCGCGGTCGCCGAGAGCTTCCGAGTCTGTCGGCTGCGAGCCCGTCTCGCCGACCCGTCCGTCGTTTGCATCGCTCTCGGATCGATCGAAACGCGGGCCGAATTCCGATCTCCGCGACACTCCCCAACTCGGACTTGATTCGTGACCGCGACGGGCGTAGTCTTGTTACGTACTCCTTCATAGGAGGCCTGCCGTGGACAGTCCGCCGGATGGTTCGGTGCCCTCGGCGCCGCTCACGCGGGGAACCGAGGGCGACAGCGTGGTGCTCGGCGATGGGAACATCGCGCGCCAAGCGATCCTCACCTGATCCTGGCGCCCCGGCTCGCGGGCCACAGCCCATCGATCGACACCGCAACCAACACGGGGAGGGCAACCTCCCCGTTTCTGTATCCACGCCCTGACGCTGCGCTCTCTCCGCAGCACAGTCCGCCGGTCCACTTGCGGCCCTTGACGAACTCCCGAACCAGGAGTTCACTCTAAACGAGCGAATGACCAAACAGACCCATACTACGCAGACCTCGGTATCCACATACCCAGGTCTGTCCATTTCACGTTGAACTAAGCCGCCTGCGGCGGGGTTTTTCGAGCGCCGGTTTTCATCGATCAGCTCCAGGTGCAGCCTTCACCTCCCAGGCCCATGTCGGGCCGGATGGAGGTGAGTCATGACCGAGCTGCGTCGTCGCATGATCCGCGACATGACCGTCCGCGGATTCTCGCCGCGTACCCACGAAGCGTATCTCTCAGCCGTGCGACGTCTGGCGAAGCACTACGGCCGGCCGCCCGACGAGCTCTCATCGGATGAGATTCAGGACTATCTCGTTCACCTGGTCACGAAGCGGAAGCTGTCGTCGAGTACCTGCAACATCGCGGCGAATGCGTTCCGTTTTCTCTACCGCGTGACCCTGGGTCGCGATGCGACGACGTTCGAAGTTCCGGCGTCCAAGCAACCGCAGAGATTGCCCGAGATCCTCAGCCGTGACGAGGTCGCTCGGCTGATCGCGTCCCCGCCCAATCCCAAGCACCGGTTGATGCTGGCGACGATCTACGCGGGAGGGTTGCGCGTCAGCGAAGCCGTGCAGCTGAAGGTGTCGGCCGTGGACCGCGGACGGATGACGTTGCGCGTGGAGCAGGGCAAGGGGCGGAAGGACCGCATCCTGCCGTTGTCTCGAAGACTGATGGAGCAGATGGAAGCCTACTGGCAGACGGAACCACCACGGCTGTGGCTCTTCCCCAACCGTACCGGGCAGCGCCATGTCGACGTGACGGTGCTCCAGAAGGTCTTCACGATGGCCAAGCTACGGACCGGCATTCGCAAGCGCGGAGGGATCCATTCGCTGCGACACGCATTCGCAACCCATCTGATCGAGTCCGGGGCGGACGTCCCCACGGTCCAGCGCCTGCTCGGTCATCGCAGCGTCTCGACCACGATGCGCTACTTTCATCTGAGCCAGGCACGGCTATCCGCGATCCGTTCTCCGTTGGACCTACTCGACGCCTCGGTCTAGGTCGTGTCCGACCCGTCGGCCTGCGCGCACCGCGGGCGGCGGCACCGTCGGTTCGAACTGGCCGACCTCATTCGAGACCACGGTGACCGCCTTCGTGCCAGCCGGCACTTGAGCGGCGTACAGCTTGCCGCACTGCGGGCCATCGAACGCTGTCGCACCCCGGCACTGGGGGGCACACGTGAGGTGTGCGTCGATTGTGGAGAGGACCGTTTCGTCTGGCGTTCTTGTCGGAACCGGCATTGCCCCAAGTGCCAGACGCTGGCCAAGGAGCGTTGGCTGGATGCCCGGGTCGCGGAACTGCTCCCGGTCGACTACGTGCACGTCGTCTTCACGCTTCCGCACGCGTTGAATGCCGTCGCCTTGCGGAAGCCGCGAGTCGTCTACGG
>JABDQB010000397.1 GCA_013042495.1 Gemmatimonadota bacterium | reverse complement strand
GTCAAACAGGAGCGAGCCGCCTAGCCAGATCGCGTCCGTGACGGCGAACGCGACGCTGGGAGTGATCCGGATGGCGCTGTAATCGGAGGCCGCGACGAACGATTCACCGTTCAGCGTACCCGCATAGCTCGTCAGGAACCCGCCCACCTGGTACGCCCCCAATCCGAGCGAAATCCGGTCGCTCACGGGCGAGGCCACGGCTACCGACGCGAACAGTGCCCGCACGTCGGATCCTTCGACGCTGGAGCCGGCGACCTCTACGGTGGGGTTCGGCCTGTGGAAGTCGAGACTGAACTCCGCGCGGGTTCCATCGTAGCCGGCCATGGCGGCCGGATTCAGATACAGGGATCCGAGAAGGCTCTGCGTGGTCGCGGCGCCCGCGCCGCCCATCGCCGAGTTGACGGCTCCCACGCCCTGCCGCATGTGGCCATTCTGCGCCTGTGCCTGTGTGGCGCCGGCCAGCAGTAAGGCCCCGGCCACGGCAAGCACGGCGGTGTATGCATGTCTGCGCATGTGTTCCTCCAGCACGCTCAGTAAAGGCTATCCTCGATCTTGTCGCGCATCTCTCCCTCGAGGGACGGCGGCATCTTCATGTTGGCGGCGAACTTCATCTTCCCCGCATCCTCGAAGAACATCTTCATGCGGAACATCGCGTCGATGAGCAGGACCCTGACCTCGCCATCCTCCTCGACGAGCACGAGCTCGAGCGGAAACGCCGCGGCATAGGCCAGCCCGGGACAGGCGAAGTCCTCGCGTGCCTCGTCGGTGCCCTCCTTCACGATGTCGAACGCCTTGGCTTCCATCGCCCCCGACGTCATGCCGATCATCACGACACCCTGGTCGCTCAGGTCGAGCAGGTACATGGGCCGCATCTTCCAGTCGTAGTCGCCGGCCGCGTCCTCGAGGCCCGAGTACAGCTGCTCGGCCGTCGCCAGAAGACCGCCGTACTCGTCGACATCCACCGAAGCGGCCTCCTCGATCTTGCCGTCGAAGGCTCCGCCCGCGATCAGACCCATGGTCTTCTTGATCAGGCCTTCGTCGCGCATCTGTCCGTACTGGGACTCGACCTGGAACTCCTCGAACGGCGCAACGATTTCCTGCAGCGCCGCAACCGCCGACGCCGATCCCTCGGCGAATTCGGTTTCCGAGATGATGGTGCGGTTCAGGGACAGGGGATTGAAGGCGGCCACATGGACACCCGCCTCGTCTTCGAAGACGCCGAGCCTGAGTGGCAGGGCGAACGCGGCCCGCGGCCCATGCGAAAGGACCTGGTCGACGTATTCGTCGCTTACGACGGCGATCCCGTGGGCGCGATACGAGCAGTTCTTGTCGGGAACGCCCACCTCGTAGTCGGCCACGACCGTCCAGCCGGCAGCCTCCGCGCCTTCGCGAAGCGTCGTGACGACCTGGTCGAATCCGCCCGGCGCGTTCTCCACCAACTTCAGGTAGACACCGTACTCGCCTTCCTGGGCGATCGCGGTGCCGGGGCCAGTCGCGGCCCACAGCAGGGCGAAGGCCAGGAGGCCCCCGAGGAGAAACCGAGTGATTCTTGCGTGCATTTCAACAGCTCCTTGCGTCCGTTTGCGCCGGATATATCGCGCCGGACCGTGCATGCGAAACGCGGGGGTCCGAAGCCTGGACGGCTTCGACTCAGCGCCCCCGCGTTGCCTCTCTACTCAAACGTGCTTCCGTGACGGACCGGCGGCCGAGCCACAGCTCGCACCACCGGCCTCGCCATGTTGCTACTTCGTGTCAAACGTGAATCCCATCGAGAACGCGCTCTCGGACAACGTGTTCGTGGCGGTGGAACCGCTCGGCGCGCCGAACAGCGGGCCCGTCCCACTGTTCTCGAAGGCCTTGTAGTACGAGAAGTCGAGGGCGATCGACTCGGTCACCCAGACGCTTAGCCCCAGCGTGGCGTGGTGCTGCACGATTGCTGGGGCCGGGATGTTGATGAAGCTGAGTCCGTCGGGAATCGGGTTCTGCGCGTAGTTGTAGCCGCCCCGGATTACCCACGTGTCGTTCAGCTCGTACTGGAGCCCGGTCGCGAGTGCCCAGATGTTCTCCCACCCGAAGCCCTGAACGGCACCGAACTGGTCGAACGGCTGCTCGGGATTGTCGAGCTTGAAGCCATCGGTGCTCTCGTACCAGTAGTAGCGAAAGTCCGCTGCCACGGTCAGGGCCGGTACGGGGTTCCAGCCGAGTCCGACGCTACCCCAACCGGGCATGTCGAGACCGAACTGAAGCTCACGGAACGTCCCGAACGTCGGCAGGTTCGGGTTCTCCCACAGCGAGTTCCACTTGAACTCTTCGAACTTGAGGGGACTCGAGTAGGAGGCGCCCAGCGAGAAGTTGTCCATCACCTTCCACAGCAGGCCAGCCTGGAAGCCGAATCCAAAGGAACCGTCGGTTCCCGTGGCGCGTGAGTAGAAGGCGTCGGGCGGCGGGCCGGGATCGCTGATGGCCGGCGAAGCGAACGGCGCCGGGTCCACGGTGAGTGTCGCCCACGCCACGTTGGCCGAGAAACCGAGCGAGATGTTCTCCGACGGCGCGAAAGCCACCGCCGGCGTGAACTTCAGCAACGAGTAGCTGCTGAACACCTGTCCGAAGCCGAGCGGGCGTGGCCCGAGCACGGGATTCGTGTTGTCCTGCGGATAGTCGACGCCGAAGCCGCCGATGCCGAGTCCGCCAAGACCGACGGCCCACTTGTCGTTGATCTTGTAGCTGAAGCCCATGGCCGGAATCGGCGTAAACTCGCTCTTGCTGACCGTCGAACCTGAACCGAAACCGGGGATTTCACTGGCGACGGTCCGATCCGGCTTGAACATCTCGAAGCTGAACTCCACGCGCAGGCCATCGAAGGCTATGAGCCCGGCGGGGTTCAGATAGAACGTGCCCAGAATGCTGATCGGTGCGGCGACGCCCGCACCGCCCATGGCGTTGTTGACGGCGCCCACTCCGTGC
>JABDQB010000396.1 GCA_013042495.1 Gemmatimonadota bacterium | reverse complement strand
TCACGGATCACCTGACCCGTGGCCGTCGAGGCTCCCTCGCGAATCAGATTGATCCGGCGCAGCTCCACGGGGTCGATCCCGATCGCTGCGGCGATGCGGTCCATGTGCCGCTCGCACGCGAACTGGCTCTGGGGGGCTCCGAACCCCCGGAACGCGCCGAACGGAGGGGAGTTCGTGAACACGGCGCGCCCGTCGATCCGCACATGGTCGCAGGCATAAGGGCCGGCGGCGTGGATGATCGATCGACTGAGAACGACCGGGGACAGCGTCACGTAGGCTCCCCCGTCCAGGATGACCTCGATGTCCTGCACCAGGAGGCGCCCGTCGCCATCCACCCCCGTTCGGTGCCTCACGCGCGAGGGGTGGCGCTTGGTGGTTACGGCCATGTCCTCTGACCGATCGTAGATCAGTTTGACCGGTCGGCCGGCCTTCATGGACAGCAGAGCCGCGTGGAGGGCGATGCCCGAGGGGAACTCTTCCTTTCCTCCGAACCCTCCGCCCGTCGCCGCCTGGACGATCCGGACGGTGTCCGCGGATCGTCCGAGGGCATGTTCGAAGGCATCGACGATGTAGTAGGGGCACTGCATCGAGCCAGTGACCGTGATGACGCCGTCTTCTTCCAAGGCGAGCATCCCCTGGGTCTCCAGGTAGACGTGTTCCTGGGCCCCCGTCTCGTACACGCCTTCGACGACCCGCGGTGCTTCCGCCAGGGCTCGATCGACCTCGCCCTTCTCGATATGCAGACGCTTGAGGACGTTGTCGTCCCCGTACTGGATCTGGTCGCGCCGGGGCGGTTGCCTGAAATCCAGGACCGGCGGCTCCGGATCGACGATGATCTCGATGGCCGACAGGGCTCGACGCAAGGCATCCCGCGAGGGGTGTGCGAGAAGCAGGACCGGCTCGTGCAGGTGCCGGACCCGATCCGCGGCCAGGACCGGCTGGTCTTCCTCGATCAGGAATATGGAATTCGAGCCGGGGATGTCTCGATGGTCGACGACCGTAAATTCCGACCAGTTAACGGATTCCGAGAATCGAACATCCCGGATTCGGCCGCGCGGCGCGGGACTTCGGACGGTGGCTCCCCACAGGCAGCCTTCGACCGGGAGGTCGTCGACGTACAACTCACGTCCCGTGAGTTTGGAGAGGCCCTCGACGCGCTTCACGTCAGCCTTCCTGCCCGGGTTCAATGCCCGCGGCGCCACCGCGATCGAACCCGTTAAGTGTGTGCGCTGGTGGGCCTACGGGCAATAAGCGCCTGCCGTCTGCGCCATCGCTGGTTCCGCGCCCGGCCCGTCCCTAGCTTACGGGGCGCGGGGCCTCCCGCAATTCATGGAGACGCGGCATGAACGGTCGAACAAGGGAGGACTTCCTCCGCGAGGCGATCCGGGTGGCCTCCGAGAACGTGGCCCGGGGCGGAGGCCCGTTCGGGGCCATCGTCGTGCGAGAGGGCGAGATCGTGGCGCGAGGCGCAAATCGCGTGACGATCAGCAACGATCCAACGGCCCACGCCGAGGTGGAGGCGATTCGCGAGGCGTGCCGGGTCCTGGGGACGTTTCAGCTCGAGGATTGCGAGATCTACGCCAGCAGCGAGCCCTGCCCGATGTGCCTCGGCGCCGTGTACTGGGCGAGGCCGAGGGCGGTCTACTACGCCAACGGGCGCGAGGCAGCGCTGGCAGCCGGTTTCGACGACCACCACATCTACGAGGAATTCCTGCTTCCGCCGGAACAGCGGCGGTACCCGCTGGCCAGGCTCGAGATCGATGGTGCGGATGAACCGTTTCGCCGATGGGCGGAGAACACGGATCGAGTGGAATATTGACCCGATGAAGATCTGCGATACCACGAACGAGAGACGACCCATGGGCGGAAACGCGCGGCGACGAAGAATCGCTTCTCTCCTGCTCCTGTCAGGGCTCAGTGCGACGGCTTTCCTGCCTTCTTCGGTGCGTACACAGGAAACGGGCGCGGTGGCCGATGCTCCCGCCGCGGCGGCCAACTTCCCGTCGGACACCCTGCCGAGCATCGCCGATAGGGCCAGGACCATGCTGGACACCCTGCGTGCGACATCCGATAGCGTTGCAACTCTCCGGGCGACGCGTCTCGCGGAGCCCGACGTGGATCTGGATTTCCTCCGACTCCGGGCCCTTGAGCAGGTGGGGCAGATGCAGCGCGTGCTTCGGAGCCTTGCCTACCTGCTGGGACAGGTCAGCCCGGACAGCCTCCCTGCCGACTCCGTGCGGACGTTCCTCCTCGGCTACATGGGCGCTCACCTGGACCTGCTCGACCGGTCCTTTGCGTTGACGGTCCAGGACTACGAGAAGTTGAGGCGGGAGCGTTCGACGGTGACCGCACAGGAAATCGGTCGATTGGAGTCGGAGATCGCCGATGTGCGGGCGTGGGCGGATACCCTCATCCGCTACCAGGAATGGGCCCTCGGGGCCGCCGACTCGCTGCAACTGGACGTCACCGACCGGTGGGCGGCTTACGCTCAGCTCCTGCTCGCCGGCGCCGAGAACACGGTCGGGCGGCTGCAGATCGCGGTCGCGGAGCGGGATCGCCTCACGGACCGCATACGTGTCGCGGAGCGGACGAACGCCCCGGCATCGGAGGTCGCCGACCTGAAACTGAGGCTGACGGCGGCGGAGACCCGGATCGGGGCCATCGGTGACAACCTGACGGCGTTGAGTGGACGGCTGGAGCGCCGTGGCTTCGAGTCGGCCACCTATCGGGAGACACTCATCCGGTCCACCGGCGAAGTGACGGGCGATGTCCTGGACCCACAGGTCTTCCTCCGCCTGGTCCGCCGGCTGTCCGCTGACCTGTGGCAGTCAGTCCGGAGCAACGCGGGCACCGTGTTCGTGCGCCTGCTGATCGTCATCTTCTTCGTCGTCCTGTTGAGGGTCCTGTTCATCGTCCTGTGGTGGGTCGCTCAGAAGCTGCGGCTCGTTCGCGGGTCCCGCCTGGTCCGGGACCTCCTGGGACGCATCCTGCGACCGATGGCGACGCTGACCGGATTGATCGTCGGGCTGTCCGTGATTGGCGTGCAGACGACGACCCTCCTGGCAGGCCTGGGAGTCGCCGGTCTCGTCATCGGCTTCGCTCTGCAGGACTCTCTGTCGAATCTCTTCGCCGGAGTCGCGATCCTGGCCAGTCGCCCGTACGACGTCGACGACATCGTCGAGGCCGCGGGAGTGGTTGGCAAAGTCCGGGCCATGGGCCTGTGGAACACCACGATCGTCACGTTCGATGCCCGCAGGCTCCTCGTTCCGAACAAGAACATCTGGGGCTCCAACGTCGAGAACCGATCCGCGGAAGTGAATCGTCGTGTCGAGGCGATCGCACGCATCGGGTACGAGACGGACCTGCAGGCTGCGATGGCGGTGCTGGAGCAGTTGTTGCGGGAAGATGACCGGGTTCTGGACGAACCCGCGCCCACGGTGTGGGTGTCCCGAATGGCCGAGTCGTGGGTCGAGGTCAAGCTATGGCCCTGGGTCAAGACCGCGGACTGGTGGTCCATGCACTCCGACCTGCCCCGCCTGATCCGCCTCGAGCTGGCGGAGAAAGGAATCCCCGTGCCGGTGCCGCGGAGAGACGTAACGACGCGTGCTGCCGGGACACCTGTCGCGGAGGGCGACACGGGACCCGCTCACACGACGTGATCCCCTCGCTCTTCGCTTTCGTTTCGGGCAGCGAGGGATCGCGGCCGTCCGCCTTTGCGAACATTGCAGGCGCGGCGCATCTTGCCCTGATCACCGAGCCTACTTTCACCAACAGCCGCAGAGACCCATGAACGATCAAATTCTCAGCCTTCTCGGCGACGACGCTTCGTACCTGCTCGACCACGAGTGCAAGGGATTCTCGACGGAACGCCTCCATGCGCCGGGGCCAGATTTCATCGATCGCGTGTGGATGAACTCGGACCGCAACAATCGAGCGCTCGGCAACCTGACCTGGATCTATCAGCACGGTCGCCTGGCGGGCAGCGGGTACATGTCGATCCTGCCTGTGGATCAGGGGATCGAGCACGCCGGCGGCGCCAGCTTCGCGAAGAACCCCGACTACTTCGACCCGGCGAAGATCGTCGAGCTGGCGATCGAGGGAGGGTGCAACGCCGTGGCTTCCACGTTCGGCGTCCTGGGGTCCGTGGCCCGGAAGTACGCGCACAAGATCCCGTTCCTCGTAAAGGTCAATCACAATGAGTTGCTGACCTACCCCAACACCTTCGACCAGGTGTTCTTCGGCAACGTGCAGCAGGCTTACGACATGGGTGCCGCGGCCGTCGGTGCGACGATCTACTACGGTTCGGAGGAGAGCAACCGTCAGATCGTCGAGGTCGCCGAGGCGTTCGCCTACGCTCACGAGCTGGGCATGGCGACGGTTCTCTGGTGCTACCTGCGCAACAGCGCGTTCAAGAAGGACAGGGACTATCACGCCAGCGCCGACCTGACGGGACAGGCCAATCACCTTGGGGTGACGATCCAGGCGGACGTGATCAAGCAGAAGCTGCCGGAGAACAACGGCGGCTACCTGGCGATGAACGAGGGCGGGGTGAGCTACGGAAAGTTCGACCAGCGGATCTACGATGAGCTCACGACCGACCACCCGATCGACCTTTGCCGTTACCAGGTGGCGAACTGCTACATGGGCCGGGTTGGCCTCATCAACAGCGGCGGCGCGTCGGGAGACAACGATTTCGCCGATGCGGTCCGCACCGCGGTGATCAACAAGCGCGCCGGCGGCACAGGCCTGATCTCGGGTCGCAAGGCGTTCCAGCGGCCGATGGCAGAGGGCGTGAAGCTTTTGAACCACATCCAGGACGTGTACCTGGACGACGACATAACCCTGGCCTGAAGGTTTTTTCGGTGCGAGGCGGGGCCGTCCGCCCCACCCGGCGCGATAGGTTTTTGAGAGCGATTCCAGTCCACGCCCACACCATGCGACGACTCCCGGCTCTCGCGACGGCGCTCCTATTTGCCGCCGCAACGCCCGTGTTCGCCCAGAAGACGGACATCATGGTGCTGTATCGCGGGGACGCGATCACGGGTGAAGTGAAAGAGCTGAACCGGGGAAAGCTGTCCTACAAGACCGACGACATGGGAACGCTATCGGTCGAGTGGGACAAGGTCGCGCACCTTACCAGCACCAATTTCTTCGATGTCGAGAACGCGAGAGGCGTCCGATACTTCGGCCGGCTCGGAGCGAGCGAGGAGCCGGGCGAGCTGTTGATCGTACTCGCCGACACGGTTCGCGTCCGGATGATGGAGATCGTGGCGATCTCGCGCATCCAGGCCAGCTTCTTCAGCCGCCTGGACGGTTACGTCGACCTGGGGTTCGACTTTCAGAAGGCCAATCGTAACAGCCAGCTCAACGGCAGCGGGGAGGTCGGATACCGGGGCGAGAAATGGTCTGGCAAGTTGAGTGGAACCACGTATTTCCAGCGCCAGGAAGATGCGGCAGGGACGAGTCGGAACGATCTCGCCCTGCAGGCACAACGTCTGTTCGGCAACCACTGGAGCGCCCTGATCTTCGGATCGCTGGAGCAGAACGAGAGCACCGGCTTGAACCTGCGGAAGACGATCGGCCTCGGCGCTTCCCGCGAGATCATTCACACGAACAGGCTGACGTTGGGCGTGCTCGGCGCGTTGGCCTACGCGAACGAGGACTTCGTCGACGATGAGGGAACCACCAACACGGTGCAGATGCCGATTGCGGCCGACTTCGCGTTCTTCCGGTTCGACTCGCCGAAGACCGACGTCACCAGCAACCTTACTGTCACGCCGATCCTGAATGATCTCGGAAGGTGGAGGATCGACTTCAGCGCTCGGCTGTCGTACGAGCTGATCAGCGACTTCACGATCGGGTTCCGGTTCTTCGACAATTTCGACAGCCGTCAGCCCTCCACAGGCGAGAGCACGAACGACTACGGACTGACGTTCAGCCTGGGATACTCGTTCTGATGGCGGCAGGCCGGGTTTCCGTCCGGTGGCTCGCGAACCTGGCACTGTGGAGCTGCTTCCCACTGGCCCTCTCGGCCTGCGCGCCGGATGCAGCGTCGCCCCCGCCTCCCGCGGAGCTGTCCGCCGCAGTCCTTCGGGCGGCCACGTATACGAGCCAGTGGGTCGACGAAGGTGAAGTGCGCCTGGAGAATGGGCTCTTCGAGGACGCTGACCGCCGAATCATGGTGTTCTTCCTCCCCGAGTACGCGGCCGGCGACCTGGACGGTGACGGCGCCCCGGACGCCGCGGTACTCCTCGCGACGACCACCGGCGGAAGCGGCACGTTCCACGACCTGGCCGCGGTACTGAACCGTGACGGTGAGCCGGAGAATGCGGCCACGTTCTTCCTGGGCGACCGTGTTACCGTCGAGCGGATCAGAATCATCGGCGGCGAGATTCAACTGGACCTCGTCATGCACGGCCCGGCCGATCCCATGTGCTGTCCCTCGGTGCAGGCGACACGCCGGTTCCGGCTCGTAGCGGGTGACCTGGTGGAATCCGATGCCCCGGCGCCTGAGGCCGAATCCGAACCCTGACCGGTGGCGCGTCCCATCGCCGGATGCGAGAATCCGACCCACATTCCCGGTTATGCCCGGCCAGCCTGCACGCAGGCGCAACCGTAACCACACACGGAACAGCAGAGTTCATGACCATTGACCTGAAACACCGGAGCTTCCTCACCCTGGTCGACTACTCTCCGGCCGAGATTCGCTACCTGCTGGACCTGGCGACGGAGCTCAAGGCGGCGAAGCGGGAAGGGCGCGAAGTCTGCCGCCTGAACGGACTCAATTTCGCTCTGATCTTCGAGAAGACCTCGACTCGCACCCGGTGTGCCTTCGAGGTGGCCGCATACGACCAGGGGGCGCACGTCACGTATCTGGGGCCCACAGGTTCCCAGATCGGGCACAAGGAATCGGTCGCGGATACGGCGCGCGTCCTGGGCCGGATGTACGATGGGATCCAATACCGAGGCTTCGGGCAGGACCGGGTCGAGATCCTCGCCCGGCACGCAGGCGTTCCGGTGTGGAACGGACTCACGGACGAGTTCCATCCGACGCAGGTGATCGGCGACGTGATGACGATGGTCGAGCACGCGGTGCGCCCGCCCGAGGAGATTTCGTTCTGTTATCTCGGTGACGCCCGAAACAACGTCGGGAACTCGCTGATGGTCGGGGCGGCGAAGCTCGGGATGGACGTGCGGCTGTGCGCGCCACGGACCAACTGGCCGGTAGAAGGTCTGGTCGAGCGGTGTCGCGGCTGGGCCTCGGAGTCCGGGGGCTCCATCCTGCTCACCGAAGATGTGGAAGAGGGCGTAGCCGGAGCCGACTTCCTGTATACCGACGTCTGGGTGTCCATGGGTGAGCCGCCGGAGAAATGGGCGGAGAGGATCACGCTCCTGCGGGCCTACCAGGTGAACGCGACCGTCATGGCCGCCACGGGCAACCCGAACGTCAAGTTCCTGCACTGCCTGCCCGCGTTTCACAATCGTGAGACCATCATCGGCGAGAAGATCTTCGAGGAATTCGGCCTGGACGGCATGGAGGTCACGGAGGACGTGTTCGAG
>JABDQB010000390.1 GCA_013042495.1 Gemmatimonadota bacterium | reverse complement strand
TCGTGGCGTCGGCGGCCGCTCTCGTGATGTCGGCGTTCCCGGCGCTGACGGGGCACGCCAGCGGTGGTGACCTATCCGGCCTGACCGTTCCCGCCGACGTCGCACACGTGCTGGCCATGGGAAGTTGGGTGGGAACGCTCGCGGTCGTGCTGCTCCTCGAGCGGGGTCGACGGCGGTCGGGCACGAGCGCTGCGGGCGTTCTGGCGGAGCTGATCCCCCGCTTCTCACCGCTGGCCATGGCCAGCGTGGCCGTGCTCGTGCTGTCGGGCACGGTGGGCAGGTGGGCGCACCTCGACGGGCCCTCCGCGGTGAGCGATCCGTCCTACGGGCGGTGGCTCCTGCTGAAGCTCACCCTGGTCGCCGGTGTACTCGTTCTGGGCGCCATCAACTTCCGGCGCCTGCTCCCTCGCCTGGGGGAGGAGGCCGGTGCGGACGCCATGCGGCGCTCCGCCACCCGGGAAGTGGCGCTGGCTTTCGTCGTTCTCGCCGTCACCGCAATCCTGGTGCGGACGCCGCCGGGGTAGGACGCCTGGGTGCGTGGATGCGAAGGGCCTGCCTTCGCACGGGCTGGTCGAGGCGAACGAGGAAGCCACGCTGCTCGAACTGCCGCTCCGAGACCGGAGCACGCGATCCCGGCTTTACCCGAGCCACGCCACCACTCCGCCCAACGCCACCGCGCCGACGCAGGTGAGCGCGACGATTCCCTTCGGACTCACGCCTCCTCCGCGCTCCATCTCAGAGGCGTCCCGATGCGCCACGTGCTTGCGATGCAGGACGACGAACGTCGCGGCGACCCCCGCCATCCCGAGGTTGAGCCAGAACGTGTAGTCGATCTCGAAGCGGACGACGTCTTCGACGGTCCGGGAGGACTCGGGCGTCAATCCAACGACGCCGACGAGGCCGGCCAGCGTCAACGCGGTCACTACGATGCTCACGAACATCACCCCGGCGATGTACAGCGCCACGCGCCACCCGTAATACCTGGCGTTGACCGCCACGAGGGGGGGGACCATGAGATCCGAATAGATGAAGCCCATGATCCCCGCGAAGAGCACGCCGTTGGAGGCCAGCACGGTGGCGAGGGGGATGTTGCCCATGCTTCCGATGAACGTCAGAGCCGCCACGAAGGGCGCGACCACGGCGTTCTCAAGGGCGATCAGCCAGCCGGGAATCTGCCCTTGGAGATCCATGAGGAAGATCGCCTCCCAGAATTCCGGAGGCACGAGTACCGCCACGAGCCCCGCCACCGTGAATCCGATCGTGATCTCCTCCCAGACCATGGACCACTCGCCGACGAATCGGTGCCCGACCAGCCACCAACCCTCCTTCGTGCGGACCCTCTCCTTCCAGTCGAACGACTCCGACTCGACGGGCGCCTCCTCCTCGAGGGTCTCGCGGGCTTCCTCCAACCATTGACGGGGGTACGTCGCGCGGATGATAAGCGTGGTCAGCGCGATCAGAAGGATACCGCCCACGATCTCTGCCACGACGTACTGCCAGCCGAGAAAGAGGAAGATGAGGATGCCGAGTTCCACGACAAGATTAGTGGAGGCGAACATGAAGGCCACCGCGGCGACGAAGTGCGCACCTTTCGTCACCAGGGCGCGCGCGGCGGACAGTGCGGCGAAGGAGCAGGACGAGGAGGCGGCCCCGAATACCGTGGCCAGCCCCACGCTCCGCGGGGACGCGTCTCCCATGTACGCGGCCAGGCGGGCCCTCGGTACGAAGGCCTGGATCATGCCGCTGATCGCATACCCGAAGACGAACGCCCACCCCGACTTCCAGAAGAAGCCCAGGCTGGTCGTGGCGGCAGCCGCCAGGGTGTCGAGCACCGCCTATCCAGGACGTCCGGATGTGCGTAGGTGGACGATCTGCCATTGTCCGTCCAGACGCTCGATCACCGCCGTTCCCCTTCCCTCGATGTCGATCGGCCCGTCCGGGGCGCCCGCCCGGAGCTCGTACCGGAACGCGGAGTATGCGACGTTTCCGCGCACCCTCGGTCCAATGGCGAAATTCCGGTACCTCAGGTCCTTGAAATGCTCACCCCCGGGCGCGAGATGCTCGTCGCGGTACTGGGCCCAGCCATGATTGACACCCGCTCCCTCGATGAAATGGACGCCACCGCTTTCAGCCACCAGGGCGCCCATGTCTTCCAGGTCACCGGCCTGTGCGAGTTCGGCGTAGAACTCCAGCACTCGGCGCACCTCCCCCTCGGCTTCTTTCGGCGCCCGGGAGGCCGCAGGCGTACCCATGGCTGAGAGGGACATCGACAACCCGACGGCGAGCACCAACGGAATCACACGACTCATGGTCATCCTTCATCTCGAGGAATCCGAATTGGTGCCAGGCGCGAATGCCGAACACGAAGCTCCCATCCCGGTAGCGCGCGCCCGCCGCCCTGAGGAGGGCAGCGGTGTCGCCGAGAGAGCGCTGCCACACGGACCCGACGTAAGGCGCGAATTCGCGGACGATCTCATGCCGGAGGCGCGCCCCGACCTCCAGGTCGTGCACCCCGGCCGCGATGCCCACTCGGACCCGTCCTGGAACCCGACTCCAACCTCGAGTTCGGGCTCGAGGATGAGGCTCTGGAACAGGAGCATATCATAGCCGGCGCAGGAGGCGCCACCCACGCGGACTGTACTCCAGCGCGTGGGAGAAGACTGGAGGATCAAGGCGATCCACTGGTCGTCGAGGGCGCGGCGGTAGCACGCGGGAACCGTTTCGGAGGTCCGAGGTATACACCCGTCCATGAATCGACGAATCCGCCCAGTAGCGGGATTGCTGGCCCTGCTCGCCTTTACCTTCTCGTTTTCCGAGGCGGTGTGGGCATCGACGTGTCTTCCGGGCATGCGCATGGCCGAGGTCGTGGTGATGTCCGAGGGCGCCGCTTCCGAGTCGATCGAAAGCACTCCGATTTCAACGCACGACGAGCGTGATTCTCGCGGCGGGGACAACCCCCGCCCGTGTCCGTTCAACTCTCCACTCGCGGCGCAGGCGTGCGCGGGCATCGCCTCGATGCCGGCCCCGTCGACGGAGCCGTCGACTCCTGCCGCCGAGATGAGCTCTGCAGGATTCACGGTCGCAGCGCCCCACGAACTCCTCCTGGAGATCGCGCTGTTCCGCCCGCCCCGGGCGTAGTCCGTCTCGCGGAGTCGCCTTCGACTCCGCCTCCCAGAAACAACGAGACAATCTGATCGCCCCGCGGCGAGCGGACTCTTCCGCCGTCGCTGGCGATGCGACCCGAATGATCGGTGCCGGCGAAGCCGTGCTCCGTCGTCCCGGGTCGTAGAGACACGGACTACGACAGAGGGATTCACCATGATTCGCGATCGCACACTCACGCTGGTGCTTGCCGCCGCGTGGATGTTTGGCGGGACGGGCGTCGTCCAAGCCCAGGAGCCAAGCACGGGCACGATGAAACACATGGGCAGCATGTCCCGGGGCGCGGGGGCCGTGCTCGAACACGCCGACGCCCTCGCGTTGACCCTGGACCAGGTCGCGCGACTCCGGACGCCGCGGGACTCCGGCGCCGCCGGCTCGCCGTCGGGCGCGAGGGAAGCGTGACCATGAGTACGAAGCGTTGCTCGAGCCTCCTCGCCCTCCTCGCGGCGACGATGCCGGTCGTGCTCTCCGCGCAGGAGGCGGCGCTTCCGGCGCTCTTGGCGGAGGCAGACACGGCCAATCCCGAGATCCTTGCCGCGAAGAGGGCAGCCGAAGCAGCGACCGCGAGGGTGCCGCAGGCGGGGGCCCTGCCCGACCCCATGCTCGGCATCGGCTTCATGAACGTGCCGGTGACGAGCCCCGGTCTGGGCTCCGACATGATGACGATGACGAAGGTGCAGGTCGGCGCTCAGCTTCCCTGGCCGGGAAAGCTCTCTCTGCGGGAGGATGTCGCCCGTTTTGGGGCGGAGGCCGCCGGGTGGGAGCTTGAGCGTGCCCGCGACCGGATCCGTACGGAGGTGAAGGCCACGTACTACCAGGCCTACTTCGTGGACCGGGCGCTCGAGGTGACCGCGCGCAACGAGACGCTCGTGAGCGACTTCGCCCTGCTCACGTCCTCGAAGTACGCCGTGGGCACGGGCGCGCAGCCTGATGTGCTGAAGGCCCAGGTGGAGCGTTCGCGGCTCGCCGATCAGCTCATCGCCCTCCGCGAGGAGCGGACGGGTCTCGTGGCGCGCCTGAACGCGCTGTTGGGTCGTCCCACCGACACGCCGCTCCCGTCCACCGAGCTACCCGAGGAAGTGCGTGCGGTCGCACTGCTGAGCTCCACTGACGAGCTGAGCTTCGCTTCCGCCACGCTGTCGGGTGTTCTTCCAGGCTCTTCCGATCCCAGCGGTCCGCTCCAGTCCGTCGCCGACCTCGAGCGCCAGGCGCTCGAGCACAACCCCACGATCCAGGCGCACGTGCGGCGGGTGGCCGCTCAGGAGCGCGCGGTAGCGCTGGCGGAGACGGCGAAGCTTCCTGACCTGAGCCTTACGGCGGCTTACAGCTATCGCTTGGGGCTTGGTGATTTCTTCGAGTTCATGGTCTCCGCCCCGCTACCGATCTTTGCGGGCCGCAAGCAGGACCAGGCCGCGTTGGAGCAGGCCGCTACGCTGGCCGAGCAACAGGCCCGCTATCACGCCATGGTCAACGACGTGAACGCCGACATCGCATCGCTCTGGGCGGATCTCCAGCGGGCGCGCGACCAGATCGTCCTGCTGAACGAGGGCATTCTGCCGCAGGCGCGCACCTCGCTCTCCTCGGCGACCGCGTCGTACCAGGTCGGAGCGGTCGACTTTCTGACCCTGCTCGACTCCCAGGTGACGCTCTACCGGCACGAGCTCGACTACCATCGGCTGCTGGCCGATTTCGCAAATAATCTGGCGGCGCTCGAGCGCGCTGTGGGCACGGAGGTGCTTCGATGATCCGTAACGAGAAGAAGCCACGGTATTTGATTGCGGGTCGTGGGCTGTTCGCCCTGCCACTGGCCGCCCTGGCGGCGTGCTCGCCGGGCGACGGCGGGAATCCACAGGCCGGGAGCGAAGGCGGCACGGAGGGGATGGAGGGCATGCAGATGGAACGGCAGGCGCAGGAGATGGAGGGCATGGACATGGGCGACATGGCCATGGACGGCTCCGTCCGTCTGACCCCTGCCCAGGCGTCCACCTTCGGGATCACGTTCGGCATGGCGGAAGTCCGGCCGCTCGTCCGGACGATCCGCGCGGTCGGCGTGGTCGAGTTCGACGAGACCCGCATGGCGTACGTGGCGCCGAAGTTCGGTGGCTGGGCCGAGCGACTCTACGTGGACTTCACCGGTCGAATCGTCCGTGCGGGCCAACCACTCCTGGACGTTTACTCCCCCGAGCTCGTGACGGCGCAGGAGGAGCTCCTGCTCGCCGCCCGGATGGCCGAGTCGGCCGGAACGAGCCGATTCGCGGAGGTGGCCGAAGGGGCGCGTGATCTCCTCGAATCCGCCCGTCGCCGACTCGCCTACTGGGACATCACGGACGAGCAGATCTCGCGACTCCTCGAAACCGGGGAGGTGAGCCGGACCCTCACCCTGCACGCTCCGGTGTCGGGAGTCGTGATGGAAAAGGACGTCTTCCAGGGCCAGGCGTTCCAGTCCGGCAGGAACCTCTACATGATCGCCGACCTGTCGGAAGTCTGGGTGAGCGTCGAGATCTTCGAGACCGACGTCCCGCTCGTGCGCGAGGGAATGCCTGCCGAGATCTCGGTGGCGTCGCTTCCGGGCGAGACCCTGACCGGCACGATCGAGTACGTCTATCCCACCCTGGAGGATCGGACGCGCTCCATGCGGGCACGGGTGGCCGTCCCCAACCCGGGGGCGAGGCTCAAACCCGGAATGTACGCGACCGCGGTGCTCCGCGCCGCGCTTGGCGAAACCCTCGCCGTACCCAGCTCGGCCGTGCTCCGCACGGGCGAGCGCGCGGTCGCCTTCGTGGACATGGGCGGCGGTGAGCTCATGCCCCACGAGCTCCGACTCGGTGCACGTGGCGAAGGGTACGTGCAGGTGCTGGAAGGGCTCGAGCCGGGCCACCGGGTCGTCACGTCCGCGCAGTTCCTCCTGGATTCGGAGTCGAATCTCGCCGAGGTCATGCAAGCCATGATGGCGCAGATGGGCATGTCGGACATGGGCGGGATGGACATGGAAGGCATGGATGGGATGGGCGGGATGGACGGCATGGAGATGGCTCCGCGCCCCGACTCCGCCGGGGGGCGCTGATATGCTCGCGCGCATCATCGAGTGGTCCATCAACAGCAAGTTCTTCGTAATTCTCGGCACCATCGCGGTCGTCGGGTTCGGCGGCTGGGCGATGGTGACGACGCCCGTGGACGCCATCCCCGACCTCTCGGACGTCCAGGTGATCGTCCAGACGGAGTGGCGGGGGCAGGCTCCGCAGGTGATCGAGGACCAGGTGACGTACCCGCTCTCGACCGAGCTCCTCAAGGTCCCGAACACGAAGTACGTGCGCGGAATCAGCCAGTTCGGGCGATCCTTCGTCTACGTGGTGTTCGAGGACGACGTGGACATGTACTGGGCACGCTCACGTGTGCTCGAATACCTCAACGGCATCCGCGACCGGATGCCCGAGGCGGTTCAGCCACAGCTCGGTCCCGATGCCACCGGCGTCGGCTGGGTCATGCAGTACGTGCTCCTCGACCGGAGCGGCAAGCTGAACAACGCCGAGCTAAGGAGCCTGCAGGACTGGTACGTCCGCTATCAGCTCACGGCCGTCCCGGGCGTGAGTGAGATCGCCACCCTCGGCGGCTTCGAGAAGCAGTACCAGGTCGTGCTCGAGCCGGAACGGTTGCTCGCCTACGACCTCCCGGTTCCGAAGGTCCTGAGCGCGATCCGGGAGTCGAACCTGGACGTCGGCGGGCGGGTCCTCGAGCTCGGCGGCAGCGAGTACATGGTTCGCGGGCTCGGGTATCTCGGCTCCGTCGAGGACATCGAGAGCGTCGCTGTCGGCGTCGGCGGGGACGGGACCCCGATCACCGTGGGGGACGTCGCGCGCGTGCAGATCGGACCGGAGATCCGGCGGGGCATGGCCGACCTCGCATGGCAGGACGACGATGGGCGGATCCGCCAGGGGGAGGTCACGAGCGGCTTCGTGGTCATGCGCTTCGGCGCGAACCCGCTCGAGGTCATCGAGCGCGTGAAGGAACGGATGAGCGAGATCCAGCGGGCGCTCCCCGAAGGCGTGGAGATCGTGGTCGGGTATGACCGGAGCGACCTGATTCATCGCGCGATCGAAACGCTTCGCCACAAGCTCATCGAGGAGAGCCTGATCGTCGCCCTCGTGACGGTCCTGTTCTTGCTCCATGCCCGGAGCGCGTTGGTGGCGATCATCACGCTTCCGGTGGGCGTCCTGATGTCGTTCCTGGTGATGCGGTGGCTGGGCGTGAACGCGAACATCATGAGCCTGGGCGGCATCGCGATCGCGCTCGGAGCCATGGTGGACGCGGCCATCGTGATGATCGAGAACATGCACAAGCACATGGAGCGGAATGAGCATGAAGGTCGGCCGCGCTCCCAGTGGCAGCTCGTGGCGGACGCCTCCAAGGAGGTAGGACCCGCGCTCTTCTTCTCGCTGCTCATCATCACGCTGAGCTTCGTGCCGATCTTCGCCCTGGGCGCTCAGGAAGGGCGGCTGTTCCGGCCGCTGGCGCTCACGAAGACGCTGGCCATGGCCGCATCGGCGCTGCTGGCGATCACGCTCGTACCCGTGACCATGGGCGCGTTCATCAGGGGGCAGATCCAGCCGGAGGAGCGCAACCCGATCAATCGCGCGGCGCTGAAGATCTACCGTCCGACCATCGGCTTCGTGCTTCGGAATCGCCTCGCCGTGATCGGAGGTGCCGTCGCCGTGTTCCTCGTGACGCTGATCCCGTATGGCCGACTGGGCAGCGAGTTCATGCCTCCGCTCATCGAGGGTTCCATCATGGACATGCCCTCGGTCTTCCCCGGCGTCGGGACCGGACAGGTGAAGCGGATGCTCGAGCAGCGGGACCGCGCGATGGCGAGCATCCCGGAAGTGGAGATGGTTCTGGGCAAGGCTGGCCGGGCCGAGACGGCCACCGACGCCGCGCCGCTCTCGATGTTCGAGTCGGTCGCCATTCTCAAGCCGGAGGAGGAATGGCGAGAGGGGGTCGACTACGACTCGCTCGTGGCGGAGATGGACGCCGTCACCCGCACCCCTGGCGTGGCCAACATGTGGTCCATGCCCATCAAGAACCGGTTGGACATGCTGGCGACGGGGATCAAGACACCCGTCGGGATCAAGATCTTCGGCCCGGATCTCGCGATCCTCGAGGAGATCGGCACGCGGATCGAGGGGCTGCTGCCCATGGTGGAAGGCACCGCCTCGGTGTTCGCCGAGCGGGCGATCGGCGGCCGGTATCTGGAGGTGGATGTGGACCGGGACGCCGCCGGCCGCTACGGCCTGAGCATGACCGACGTGCAGCACACGATCATGACCGCGGTCGGGGGCATGAACGTGACCAGGACCATCGAAGGCAGGGAGCGCTACACCGTGAACGTGCGGTACGCACGGGAGCTCCGCAGCGGTACCGACGCCATCGGCCGCGTCCTCGTGGCCACGCCCACGGGTGCGCAGGTCCCGTTGGGGCAGCTCGCTGACATTCGCTTCGCGGGCGGACCGCCCATGATCAAGAGTGAGAACGCGCTGCTGAACAGCCTGGTGTACGTCGACGTGCGCGGACGCGACATCGGTGGCTACGTGGAGGAGGCGCGCGAGCTCCTCGAGCGGGAGCTCGATCTCCCCACCGGGTACCGGCTCGAGTGGTCGGGCCAGTTCGAGGCCATGGAGCGCGCGAACCGGACGTTGCGGATCGTCGTCCCCATCACATTGGCCATCATCTTCCTCCTCCTCTACATCAACTTCCGCAGCGTGACGGAGAGCCTGATCGTCATGCTCTCCGTGCCGTTCGCCCTGGTGGGCAGCGTCTGGTTGCTCTGGGCCCTGGGCTACGATCTCTCGGTGGCCGTGTGGGTCGGCCTCATCGCGCTCGCGGGCGTCGCCGCGGAGATCTCGGTCATCCTGCTCGTCTACCTGGACGAAGCCTACCATCGGCATGAACGGGAGGGGAGGCTGCGCAACAGGGCGGAGCTCATGGAGGCGGTCCGCGAAGGAGCCGGAGAGCGCGTACGGCCGGTCCTGATGACGGCCACCGCCATCACCGCCGGCCTCCTGCCCATCCTGTGGGGTGGCGGAACCGGGTCGACGGTTATGAAGCGCATCGCCGCGCCCATGGTGGGCGGGATGGTGTCGGCCACGGTGCTCACGCTCGTGGTGGTGCCGGCGCTGTACGCGCTCTGGAGGGAGTGGCAGCTCCGGAGTACGTGGAAGGAGCTGACGCTGGGGGATGGCGAGTCGTCCGAGCCCGGGGGTCGTGGGACGGCCACCGGGGCAACACCGTCTTGAGACAGGAGAAGAAGACCGATGAAGGAGATCAAGGCATACGTCCGGCCAGAGCGCGTGGAGGCTGTGGTGGCCGCGTTCCACTGCGGGGTTGGCACACCCGAACATCATCCACGTGTACAGGAACGGTAATCACCTGACACTCGGCCCTCGCCGGAGCGTCATCTAAGCAGCGTTGGCATCCTCCTTCCGGAGCGGGGTCTTGGCGGCCTTCTTGGCCTTGGGGATTCCGGCCTTGAAGACCTGGTAGGGCGTCTTGCCCTCCATGCCGCGGCCCCGATGGGGTCGGGCTCGATTGTAGGTCTCCAGGTAGATATCGAGATCGGTCTGCATCTCGTCCACCGTTTCGTACCAGGTGGTCCGGCCCTTCACGCGCAGATGCTCGTCGAGCAGGGTCCGGTGGAAGCGCTCGATGAAGCCGTTCGACTGGGGGCGCCGGACCTTGGTGGTGCGGTGCTCGATCTCCTCGAGCTGCAGGAAGAGTTCGTAGGGGTGCTGGTCGGGCCGGCCGCAGAATTCGCGGCCGTTGTCCGAGAGAACGGTGCGGACCCGGACGCCGTGCTCGTCGAAGAACGGGAGCACGTCGTTGTTGAGCACCTGAACGGCCGTGAGGGGCAGCTTGCTGGTGTAGAGCCGGCCCCAGACGTGCCGGCTGAAGCAGTCGAGAACGGCCTGGAGGTAGACCTTCCCGACCCCCTTCAACGTGCCGACGAAGAAGGTATCGACTGCCACGAGATCGCCGGGAAAGTGGACCTCGATGTGGCGGTCCCGAAACTCCGGATCGAAGCGCTCCAGCGCTCGGATCTGCTCGTCGGTGAGTTTCAGCTTGCGGTTCTTGGCGGTTTCCTCGAGCCGAAGCAGGCGTTCGTGCTTCGTGCTGAGACCGTGTCGGCTCCAGACGCCGCGGACGCCGCCCGAGCTCACCTGGAT
>JABDQB010000385.1 GCA_013042495.1 Gemmatimonadota bacterium | reverse complement strand
GTCTCTTCCTCTCCCTCGCCGGGCAGGGGAAACTTCTCCCGCCGCCAGGCGTCGTAGGCCGCTACCCGCTCCGGGTTCTCATCAACCCAGATACCGGCACAGGCTCCCACCTGCGGGTCGTTGAGCCTGGCCAGCAGGGGGCGCAGCAGTCCGGCGCGGCGCGCGAATACCAGCTCGTCCAGCGGAGCGAACGCCGGTCCGCCGAACAGCGTTCGCGACAGGATCCAGCCATCGATGAAGGAGCCGACGACCTGCTCCTCGAGGGCGAGCACCGAGTCGCAAGGCACATCCGGGTCCGCACCGCGGACCACCCGCATGCGCTGAACGGCGTAGTTGTAGTAAGCTCGATCCGCTTCGCGAAGGTTGGCGGGAAGGTTGCGCACATCGATCAGGGAGTCGTCGACGACCTGGACCGCGTTCCACGGGTAACTCGCCGCCGGGGTTTCGGCGGCCACCGGCACCCTCTCGACCCGATTCACCGCCGGAGTCATGTAACGGACCCGCAGGTCCACTTCGAGGTCAGTCCATAGGGCCCTCGCCGTGTCGAGCATCGTCCGAAGGGCCGCGGACTCGAATTGTACCGTGTCCCCGTTCTCCGCGGTGATCGTGTACTGAGCCGCAACGGTGCCGGGCATGAGCGCCCACGTGCCGCCCAGCAGGATCGCGGCAGCGCGGATGCGGGTCAGCGACCGGGCGCTGCCCGTGACCGCTTCCTTGAGTGACCTGGGGATTTCCGCCAGCACCGCGAGCTCTCCATTCATCCGACGTCATCAACCTCGTCGCGCGCCAAGCTAAGAAGGGCCGGACGCGGGCGATACCCCGCTGGCGTCTACTCGACGGTGACGCTCTTGGCCAGGTTGCGCGGCTGGTCAACGTCGCATCCCCGGAGCACCGCGATGTGGTAGGCGAGCAGCTGCAGGGGGATCACGGTCAGGATCGGTTGGAGCATCGCGATCGTGGCGGGAACCCGGACGACGTGGTCCACACGAGCGGCCAGGTCGTCGTTCCCATCGGTCACGATGGCGATCACCTTGCCCCCACGCGCTTTCACTTCCTCGATGTTGCTGGCCACCTTGTGGTACACCGAGTCGGAGGGAGCGATGAACACGACCGGCATGTTGTCGTCGATGAGGGCGATCGGCCCGTGCTTCATCTCGGCGGCCGGATACCCTTCGGCATGGATGTAGCTGATCTCCTTCAGCTTCAACGCGCCTTCGAGCGCGACGGGGAAGTTGAAGCCGCGCCCCAGGTACAGGAAATTCGACTTGTCGGCGTATTCGCGAGCGATGCACTCGATGGCGGACGACTCGTCCAGCGACCGCTGCACGAGCTCCGGCAGCTGACGCATCGCGTCGACGATCTCTCGGCCCTCGTGCACCGGCATTCCCCTGCGCCTCGCCAGGTACAGCGTGAACAGGGCGAGAACCGTGAGCTGGCCGGTGAACGCCTTGGTGGAAGCGACCCCGATTTCGGGTCCCGAGTGGATATACACGCCGCCGTCCGTCTCCCGCGCGATCGACGAGCCGACCACGTTGACGATGCCCATCAGGGGAGCTCCACGGGAGCGGGCCTCGTGCATGGCCGCCAGGGTATCGGCCGTCTCTCCGGACTGCGAGATCGCGATCACCAGCGTTCCGTCCTTCACGATCGGGCGCCGATACCGGAACTCGGAGGCGTATTCGACCTCCACCGGAACCCGAGCGAATTCCTCGAGCATGTACTCGCCGACCAGCGCCGCATGCCAGCTCGTGCCGCATGCCGTAATCACGATACGGTCGACATCGTCGAGGACTTCCTCGAGTTGCAGCAACCCCCCGAGCTTGGCCGTACCTTCCTCTTCGAGCAGGCGACCACGCATGGCATCGCGCACCGTGTCCGGTTGCTCGAAGATCTCCTTCAGCATGAAGTGCTCGTAGCCAGCCCGTTCGATCGTGCCCAGATCCCAGTCGACGCGACTGGCGGCACGGATCACCCGGCGGGGGGCCTCGCCGTTGCCCGACTCCGAGATGTCGAGCAGGGCGTGTCCGTCCTGCGTCAGAACCGCCATCTCGCCGTCATTCAGGTAGACCACCTGGCGCGTGTGCTCCACCACGGCCGCGACGTCGGAGGCGGCAAACATCTCCTGATTTCCGTTCTCACCGATCCCGATGAGCAGCGGAGAGCCCATACGAGCCACCACGATCTTGCCGGGGTCGTCCAGGTGGATCACAGCGATCCCATAGGCCCCCTTCACGTGCGACAGGGCCTCGGCCACCGCGTCCTCGAGGTTCCCGTCGAAAACCTCCTCGATCATGTGACAGAGGACTTCGGTGTCCGTTTGGGATCGGAACTCGTGTCCCAGTTCCTCGAGCTTGAGCCGGAGAACTTCGTGATTCTCGATGATGCCGTTGTGGACGAGGGCGACCCGCCCGGCATCGTCAGTGTGCGGATGCGCATTGATGCGTGTCGGCGCGCCGTGGGTGGCCCACCGCGTGTGGCCGATGCCCACCGACCCTGTGAGGGGGTGCTCCTCGAGGGACTTTTCCAGCACCGCGATCTTTCCGGGTTCCTTGCGAATGTCGAGGGCGCCGCTGTCGATCGCGGCAATGCCCGCCGAGTCATACCCGCGGTATTCGAGACGCCGCAGGCCCTCGAGGATGAGTGGCTGCGCCTCGCGCGATCCGATATAACCTACGATTCCGCACATGACGTCAATCCGCCTCAGCGTGGACGGACTCGCCGGCCGACGCCGTGAGTCCTTCCGCACGCTCCAGGCTCGGAGCCTCCGCGATCAGGCGGAGGATCGGCTCCGTGCCGGAAGGTCTGACGTGCAACCACTCGCGAGCTTCGGGCCATGAAAGGCGCAACCCGTCTTCCGTGTTCTCGACCGCACCAGCGGGGACACCTGACCGCACGCGGCGGTAGACGTCCTCCGGATCCAGGTCTCCACGCCCCACTTTCTGCTTCACCATGTGATAGCGCTCGCGCCCCGCGAGCACCTCGCGAAGGGTCTCTCCCCTGGCGGCCAGAAGGTTGAGAACGAGAACGGCGGCGACCGCCGCATCGCGGGTGAGATTGAGTTCGGGAAGCATCACCCCACCGTTTCCCTCTCCCCCCACGACGGCGTCCACCTCGACCATCTTCAAGGCAACACGGGCCTCTCCCACCGGGGTCCGGTAGAACGGCACCCCAGCCCGTTCGGCCACCTCTTCTATGGACTGGCTGGACGACAGATTGGTCACGACGGGTCCTGGCCGCCGTCCGAGCACATACTCGGCGGCAAGCGCCAGGGTCCAGTCCTCGCCTACCGCATCGCCCTCACCATCCACCAGGGCCAGTCGGTCTCCGTCCGGATCCACGGCCATGCCGATCTCGGCCCCGGTCGAACGCACGAGCCTCGAGAGCTCTCCGAGGTTGGCCGGGATCGGTTCGGGATCGCGCGGAAAGAGCCCATCCGTCGCGAGGCCCACTCCCTCGACCGTGCACCCGAGTCGCCGGAGTAGCTCGGGCACCACGATACCGCCCGCCCCGTGCACGCAATCGAGGGCGACGATGGGCGCGCGACGCCGGATCGCCTCGACGTCCAGCAGGGACAGCGAGAGAACCCGGTCGATATGGTGCTCCGCCACACCTTCAAGCGTTCCGCCACTACCGAGGCCACTCCAGTCCGCCAGTTCCGAGCCCTGCTCGAACAGTTGCTGGACGGCGGATCCGGCGTCGGGGCTCACGAACATGCCGGACCCCGAGGCCAGCTTCAGTCCATTCCACTCCACCGGATTGTGAGACGCCGTGATCACCACCCCGCCCACAGCCCTGTCATCGTCGCGCACGGCCAGGAGCAGGGTCGGCGTTGGCGCGATTCCGGCGTTCCGGACAGAAACGCCCGCTGCCCTGAGACCCGCGGAAACCGCGGCGGCAAGCAGATCTCCCGAGGTTCGCGAGTCGCGGCCCACGATCACGTAGGCCCCTGGATCGTCCGTGGCACCGATGGTCTTCAAATGCTTTCCGAACGCGGCTCCGTAACGCACGGCGACCTCCGGGGTCATCGTCGAGCCGACAACCCCCCGTATTCCGGAGGCCGAAACGATGAATGGACCTGTCCCTGTCAAATCGGTTCCTTCGACTACCTGTATTCAGGAGTGTTCGCCGTAAGCCGGCTCGCGCCGACCGATGAACGTGCAAAGGGTGGGCCGCTGTGGTTTGCCATCGAAGATTATCTGGAGGGGTTGAGAGCGTCAACGCCGCTGCCGCGGGGCCGCCCCGGCGGGCAGCGGCCCATCGGCCAGCCGGTGGACCCGCCGCCGGACCGCGCGAACGTCGCTTCCCGATACGGACGCGACGGCGTAGCCACGGCCCCATCGAACCGTATGGCCCGCGGACTGAAGGGCGGCTTCCGTTCCGCTCTTCAGGGCGGCCACGATGAGGGCCGGTGAATGCCCGGGCTTGAGCCGCAGCAGCAAGTGAACCCTGTCGTCGAACGCCCGCACGCAGACCGGCTCGGAGTCCAGCCTGCGACAAAGCGTGATCACGTGCCGCTCGACCAGGGAGGCCGCTGCAGCGGACACCAGGGGGACCCTGCCCAGTGTCGGCCACACCAGGTGGCAGTAGAGACGGTGGGCCGCCCGACCGGGAACGTCGTCGATCATATCCATGTTGGGTATCTGGGTCATCGGCTCATCGGTCGCTCATCCCGGGTCGCCGCGTGCCGAGCAGCCCCGTATCTTCCGTGCTTCCCAGATTTCCGGCATACGACGGAGGCCGTGCATGCGACGTGAAGCAGACGGATTCGGTACCCGGGCGGTTCACGCGGGCCAGGCGCCCGACCGGGACACGGGCGCCATCATGACGCCGCTGTTTCTGACGTCCACGTACGTACAGGACGGGGTCGCGAAGCCTCGCCACGGTCACGAATACGCTCGGGTCACGAATCCGACCCGAACGGCACTCGAGGGCAATCTCGCCTCCCTGGAGAGCGGCGAGCACGGGCTCGCCTTCGCATCCGGACTCGCCGCGATCGAAGCGATCCTCAAGGCCAACCTGTCGGCGGGCGACCACGTAGTCTGCGGGGACAACCTGTACGGCGGCAGCGAGCGGCTCTTCCGGTTCTGGGAACGGTACGACTTGCGGTTCGACTACGTCGACACTTCCGACCTCGAGGAGCTTCGGGCGGCGGTCCAGCCGACGACCCGCATGGTATACCTCGAGACGCCGACGAATCCGCTCATGCGGCTTACGGATCTTGCCGCGAGCGCCGAGATCGCCAGGGACGCCGGCGCCCTCCTGGTGGTGGACAACACGTTTGCGACGCCGGCCCTGCAGCGTCCGCTCGAGCTGGGGGCTGACGTGGTGGTCCATTCCACGACCAAGTACCTGAACGGGCACAGCGACGTGGTCGGCGGCGCCGTCATCGTCCGATCCGACGATCAGAACGAGCGACTGAGGTACCAGCAGATGGCTACCGGCGGCGTGCCGGGCCCGCTCGATTGCTGGCTCGTCCTCCGGGCCACGAAGACGCTGCACCTTCGAATGAGGGCACACTGCGAGAACGCCCGGAAAATAGCTACGTACCTCGACGGGCACGAGGCCGTGAGCCGGGTACTCTACCCGGGCCTGCCGTCGCATCCGCAATACGTACTCGCCGCCCGGCAGATGAG
>JABDQB010000382.1 GCA_013042495.1 Gemmatimonadota bacterium | reverse complement strand
GAACTCGTTCGAATCGCCCAGCTGCTGGATCTGCGCGTTCTCCATTCCGGCCGCAGAGAGAACGTCCCGGAGGTCGCCGACCGAAGTCTGCTCGACGAACTCCACCTGGAGCATGGTTCCCCCCGTGAAGTCGACGCCATAACGCGGACCTCCACGGAGCACGAGGGAGCCGATGCCGAGCAATAACAGCACGCCCGAGACGACGTAAGCTCGTCTGCGCACACCCAGGAAGTCGAAATTCGCGTTTCGGAAGAATCTCATGTAAAGACCGTGTCAGATGCTCAGTGGTTCGGTCGGCGAACGCCGCTCGAGATAGACGAGGAAGAACGTCCGCGTCACGTACAGGGCCGTGAAGAACGACGCGATGATCCCGATGACCAGGGTGACCGCGAAACCTCGGATCGGACCCGTACCGAACTGGTACAGAATCGCGGCCGTGATCAGCGTCGTCAGGTTCGCGTCGACGATCGCCGATAGAGCCTGCGCGAACCCGGCATCCACAGCCGTCCGCGGCGTCTTCCCGGCGTCCGATTCTTCGCGGATTCGCTCGAAGATGAGCACGTTGGCGTCCACCGCCATCCCGACCGACAGGATGAGCCCGGCGATGCCTGGAAGCGTGAGCGTGGCCCCGAGTCCCGCGAGCCCGCCGAGCACCAGCAACACGTACACCGCTAGCGCCGCGACAGCCATTATCCCGGCTACCCGGTAGTACCACATCATCAGCAGCACCACGCCGATGATTCCAATGATGAACGCGTTCCGACCCTGCCGGATCGAGTCTGCTCCCAGAGAGGCGCTGACCGAATGCTCCTCGACGACCTTGATCGGCATCGGGAGTGCACCCGCGCGCAGAACGAGCGCCAGGTCCTGGGCCTCCTGGAAGCTCGAGCCGGCACCCATCTCGATCTGGGCCCGTCGGCTCAACGTCTGCCGGATCACCGGGGCACTCTGTACCCGGCTGTCCAGAACGATCGCCATGTAGCGGCCCACGTTCGGTGCCGTGCCGCGCTGGAATACCCGCGAACCACGGCGGGTCGTCTCGAACGGAACATAAGGCTGATTGAACTGCGGATCGCGCGCCGCCGGACCGGCGTCCTGCAGGAGGTCGCCGGTGAGGATCGCGTCAGCTTCGAGAACGTAGAGCTCGCGATACGCCGCCCCCGCGGCTGCCGTCGGCGCGGCGCCCCAGCGCAATTCGGTGTTGCGTGGGAGGGCGTTCTCGAAGGCCTCGGTCGCCAGGTAGCGTTCGACCGTGGGCACTTCCTCCTCGACGACGAGGAGAATGCCTGGATTTCCGCTCTCGAGAAGAAGACCCGTGAGCGGCCTCAAGTTGGGCTCACCGGTGTCCTGCTGCGCCCCCGTTTGTGCCGGGGCCATGGTGTCCGGAGTCGTTACTTCGAGCTGGACATCCGCGGAGTCCGCCGCGGCTTCCACCGCACTGTCCGGCCGCGTGCCGAGGATGTCCGAGAGCTGTGACTCCGGCTCCGACTCCTCGATCGCCGACCCAGTCAGGTTCTCGGCCCCCAGTTCCTGGACGATTCCCCGGTCAATCCGAGGCAGGGCATTCCGGAAATTGTCGTCCTCGCGAACGAGCTTGAACTCAAGAAAGGCCGTGCGCTCGACGATGGCCTTGGCTCGCTCGGGGTCGTCGATACCTGCCAGCTCGACGATGATGCGATCGCTGCCCACCCGCTGAATCGTAGGCTCGCGAACACCGAACTCGTCAATCCGATTGCGGATCGTCGTAAGGGTCCGCTCGAGAGCGTCCGCCCGAGCCTCGGTGGTCAACGTCCCGTCGGGGTCGTCAACTTCCACCGCCAGGTGCATGCCGCCCTGCAGATCGAGGCCGAGATTGATCGCGGGAATCTTGTCGCCGGCAGGCCCTGTCTTCGGAACGAGGGCGTACACGCTGACGATAATCAGTCCCAGTATGACCAGGAGTCTACTTCGGAGTTTTCGCATGGAAACGGGCCAGTCCTCCAGCCGGGTGCCCTTCTGTCGGAGCCCGCCCAGCGCAGGCCCCGTTCATAAGCGGCGCAAAGTACTGAGGAAAGGCCCGGTTGAAAACCCCGGGCCGTGGCCCGGGGAGGTCCCCGTCCTCAGGTTTCGCTGTGAATTCCCGTCCAGCGAAGGATGTCCTCCATCAGGCACCATCCGGTCAGGCCCGATTGTAGCAGGTTCAGACCGATGAACACCGTGAACCACAGCCACCACGGGCTCACCCATTGGGCCAGCGCCAGGCTGGCAAGCAGCAAGGTGCCGGCGATAACCCTGATTTTTCGGTCCATTGTCATGTCAGTCTACCCCGCGCTGTTCGGAACTGGCGGGCGCACATCCACAGGCTGCCGTATCCTCCACGCCCAGTAGAAACGCCCGGATCGGATGCTTCGGGTCCTCCACCGCGGAGCACGCCTGTACGCCGGTCAAGATGGCATTCGCCTTGTCGTCCTCGGTGAAGATCAGGATCATCTTCGACCGGTAGGGCGCTCCCGAACCATACCAGCCGGCCGATCCGGCGGGACCATGCCCCTCCACCTCCACGCGGCTGAACACCGCGATGTCCAGATCGGCCAGCAGACCTTCCACGCACTTCTCGTCTCCTTCCAGAAATAGCAGCATCACGAGCTTCATGGATCGTTCCCCTTGTACATGGATCTCTCGTTGACAACCCGACGTCCGCGTCGATCGATTCCGCTTCAGGCGCCCGCTGCTTCCGGCTGGCCCGAGGCGACGACTTCTTTTGTGGTCTCTCTCTCGGGCCTCTCCCGTCGCAGCAGGAAGTAGATCCCCGGCACGACCACCAGCGTCAGCAGCGTGGAGGCCAGGGAGCCGGTGATCAGAGCGACGGCCAGGCCCTCGAAGATCGGGTCGAAAAGGATGACGATCGCGCCGATGATCACGGTGCCGGCGGTGAGGGCGATGGGGCGCGTGCGTACCGCGCCTGCCTCGATTACGGCCTGCTTCAGGGGGATCCCCGCGTCGAGGCGTGCCTCCAGATAGTCGATCAGCAGGATACCGTTTCGAACCATGATGCCGGCGAGGGCGATCATTCCGATCATCGACGTGGCGGTGAAGAACGCGCCGAAGACCAGGTGACCGGGAGCGATCCCGACCAGTGTCAGTGGAATCGCCGTCATCATCACGAGTGGCGTCACGAAGCTCCCGAACCAGGCGACCAGCAGACCGTAGATCAGCAGCAGCGCCCCCGCGAAGGCGATTCCCAGGTCACGGAACACTTCATACGTGACCTGCCACTCTCCGTCCCACTTCATGACGGGCTGTTCGACGGCGCCCGGCTGACGCGTGTACAGCTGGCCGAGCCTCGCCCCGGAAGGCAATTCGATCTCTCCGACCCGGTCCTTTAGATCCAGAATCGCGTACACGGGGCTCTCTTCTGCCCCGGCGACTTCGGCGTTCACGTAGATGACTCGCTGTCCGTTCTTCCGATCGATCGGCTGTGGCACCGTGGCCACCTGCGCTTCGACCAGCTGCCCGACGGGCACCATTCCGCCGAACCTCGACGCCACGTGAAGGGCCTCGATGCGGTCGGCTCCCGACCGGGCCTCCTCCGACAGCCTGACGCGCACAGGAACGGGGTTTCTTGCCTCCGGCGCCGATGCTTCGGTCGCCACGCCGCCCCCGACGGCGACGGCCAGCGCGTGCACGATTTGCTCCTTGGCGACGCCGGACAAAGCCGCCTTCTCCTCATCCACGAGAAGTCGGAGCTCCTCCTGGGGTTCGATCAGGGACCAGTCGATGTCCACGACGCCAGGGTGGTCGGCGAATCGAGCCATGACCTGCTCCGCGACTTCCCGCTGCGCGATCTCGTCCGGACCGTATATCTCGGCGACCAGCGTCGAGAGGACCGGGGGACCGGGCGGGACCTCCACGACTTTCGCGCGCGCACCCGTGCCGGACGCCGCGACCACCGAGTCGACGATGGGCCGCACGGTCTTTGCGATTTCGTGACTCTTGGCGCTTCGCTCAGACTTATCAACCAGGTTTACCTGAATATCTGCAACGTTATTTCCTGTGCGAAGATAGTAGTGGCGAATCATCCCGTTGAAGTTGAAAGGCGCCGCCACCCCCGCGTACACCTGTACGTCGGCGATCTCGGGCACTGCCCCCAGTCCGCGCGCCACATCGAGGGCAACGGCGGTGCTCGTCTCGAGAGTCGTTCCCTCGGGCAGGTCGAGGATCACCTGCACCTCGTTCTTGTCGTCGAACGGGAGCATCTTGACCATGACCGTACGCGTGAAGAACAGACCGGTAGCGGCAAGCAGGAGGACCACCACTACGGCGAGCGCACCGATCAGCCGTGCGGGCCTCTCGAGCAATGGATCCATGAGCCACCGGTAGGCCCGGTAGATCTTCGTCTCTTCGAGGACGTAGCTCGACCCCTCATCCTCCCCGTGGTGCACTTTGCCCAGGAGCCGGAAGGCCAGCCACGGGGTCCCGATGAGGGCGACGAGCAGTGAGAACATCATCGCGAGGCTCGCTCCGATCGGCATCGGGCTCATGTACGGGCCCATCAGTCCGGAAACGAACAGCATCGGAAGGACCGCCGCGATGACGGTGAGCGTGGCCAGGATCGTGGGGTTCCCGACCTCGTCCACGGCGGCGCGCGCCGCGGCTCTCAGGGGCCGGTCCCTCATGCGGAAGTGCCTCTCCATGTTCTCCGCCACGATGATCGAGTCGTCGATCACGATCCCGGTGACGAAGATGAGAGCGAAGAGAGTGACGCGGTTGAGGGTGTACCCGAAGATCTGGTACACGAACAGCGTGAGGGCGAAGGTGATCGGGACCGCGAGCATCACGACCACGGCGCTTCGCCAGCCCATGAACACCGCGACGACAATCCCCACGGCTATTACGGCGAGTCCGAGGTGCTCCTTGAGGGTAGCCACCTTCTCTCTCGCCGTCTCCCCGTAATTGCGCGTCACTACCGGGTGAACATCCGCCGGGATCACGCGGCCCTCCAGTCGTTCCAGCGTGCGCTCCAGACGGTGCCCCACTTCGGTGGCATCGGCCCCCGGCCGCTTGGACACCGAGATGCTCACCATCGGGCTCAGTACCTCGCCCGGGACCCCGTGGAACGTGTAGCTGTCCACTTCCGCCGCCCCGTCGGTGACCTCCGCAACGTCTCCTACCTGCACCAGGCTTCCGTCCCTGACGTCGAGCACGACGGCGGCGACGTCGGCCGCGCTCTCGAGGAAGCCTCCTGTCACGACGCGGACCACCCGGTCAGCGGCCGAGTAACGACCGGCCTCGAAGCTCACGTTCCCGGCCCGCAGACGCTCCATCACGGTACCGGGATCAACCCCCAGCGCGGCCATGCGCTCCGTAGAAAGCTCCACGCGGATCTCCCGGGGCTGGCCTCCCGTAATCTGGACGTCTCGCACATCGGGGACGGACTCGAAGGACGTCGCGACTTCCTCGGCGATCTGCCGAAGCACCGCATGGTCTTCGTCGCCCGCCAGAGTGACGCTGAAGAACGGTACGTCGTCGATAGCAACCGTCTTCACCAGAGGAAAGGCGAGGCTGGCCGGCATTCGATCGGCGTGCTTCATCAGGGTGGCGTAGAGCCGTACGAGGCTGTCTTCCAGGTCGCGACCGACCTCGTACCGCACCGTCACGAGGCCGAAACCCGGCTGGGCGTGGCTGTACACGTACTCGACGCCCGCGATTCCTGAAAGGACGTTCTCGAGTGGGATCAGCGCACGATTCTCGATTTCTTCGGGCTCGGAACCGGGCATCGGAAGGTAGATGTCGGCCAGCGGGACGATGATCTGTGG